>CALAED010000263.1 GCA_937891035.1 uncultured Thermomonosporaceae bacterium
GGCGGCGCTCAGCGGTCGCGCCGAGGAGGCTCCACCCGCCGGGGCACCGTCGTGGGCGTGGCTACGGCGCAGAACGGACTCTACCCGCAACACCAGCTCGCGCGGGCTGAACGGTTTGGTCACGTAGTCGTCCGCGCCCAGTTCCAGCCCGACGATTCGGTCGTCCTCGTCGCCGCGCGCCGTGAGCATGATGACGGGGACCTGGCTCTTGCCGCGCAGCGTCCGGCAGACTTCCAGGCCGTTCATGCCGGGCAGCATGAGGTCAAGCACGATCAGATCCGGGGCCTGCTCGATCGCGCGTCGCAGCGCCGACGGCCCGTCCGCCGCGCGATCCACGACATAGCCGGCCCGGTCGAGATACCCGGCGACGACCTCAGCGACCGTTGGATCATCGTCCACGACCAGGATCCGGGCCCGCGGCTCGGTGGCGGGTCCGGGCGGCTTGGCAGAGGTCCGGTGCTGCACCCTTTCAGCCTCGCACGCAATGGTTGGTCCGGCTCCGGCCGGATCGCGATGTCCGCGTTTCGTAAGCATCAGGAGCCGTCACCGGCGAGGACCGCGACCTACCGTATACAACGTGATCGACTCCACCGAGCCGGAACCAGGCGTCCCAGTCGCCGATGTCGTGTTGCCTTGTCTCGACGAGGCCGGGGCGCTGCCCTGGGTGCTGGGGCGGATTCCCGCCGGGTGGCGGGCCATCGTGGTCGACAACGGGTCCACCGACGGCTCCGCGGAGATCGCACACGCGCTCGGCGCTCGGGTGGTGACCGAGCCTCGCCGCGGGTTCGGCGCGGCCTGCCATGCCGGGCTGCTGGCGGCCGAGGCGGACTACGTATGCTTCTGCGACTGCGACGCCTCCCTCGATCCCGCGCTGCTGCCCGAGTTCGTCCGGGCGGTCGCGGCTGGTGAGACCGACCTGCTGCTCGGCCGCCGCCGGCCGCGCGGCCGGAACGCCTGGCCGCTGCACGCCCGTGTGGGCAACCGAGCCATCTCCATCCTGCTCCGGCGCCGTACCGGGCTGCGGCTGCGGGACCTCGGCCCGATGCGCGCCGCCCGTCGCGAGGCCCTGCTGGGCCTGCGGCTGACCGATCGGCGCAGCGGCTATCCGCTGCAGATGGCCGTCCGGGCGGCCGACGCGGGGTGGCGCGTCACCGAACGCGACGTTCCCTACTACCCCAGGACCGGCAAGTCCAAGGTCACCGGTACCTGGCGGGGCACCTGGCTGGCCATCCGCGACATGAAGACCGTCCTGGCCGAACCCGGCGAAGCGACTGTGGACAGGGCGGCCAAGGGCAGCACGGCTCCCGCCGAGGCGGCCGGCGGACGCCTTGGATCGGGGGACGCGACCGTGGGTGCGGGGACTGCTCACGCGGATCGGGCTGGGGAGGAGCGGTGACGACACTGCTCGTGATCGCCAAGGAGCCGCTGCCCGGACGGGTGAAGACGCGGCTGACGCCACCGTACTCGCCTGCCCAGGCGGCGCGACTCGCGGCGGCGGCGCTGGCCGACACCCTTCACGCGGTGCTGCGCTGTCCGGCGGAACGGCGGGTGCTTGTGCTGGAGGGCCGGCCGGGTGACTGGCTGCCGCCGGGGATCGAGGTCGTCCCACAGTCCGAAGGTGGGTTGGACGAACGGCTCGCGGCGGCGTTCGAAGGATGCGCCGGGCCCGCCGTCCTGGTCGGCATGGACACCCCCCAGCTCACCTCGGATCTGCTCGCGCCCGCTCTGGGGCCGGGCGCGTGGCGGGACCACGACGCGTGGCTGGGCCCCGCGGTGGACGGCGGGTTCTGGGCGCTGGGGATGGCCCGGCCCGATCCGGCTCTCGTCCGCGGCGTGCCGATGTCGACGCCGGCGACCGGGGCGGCGCAGCGCGAGCGACTCACTTCAACCGGGCTGTCCGTCGGCGACCTGCCCATGCTGCGCGACGTGGACACCGCCCATGACGCCCAACTGGTGGCGGCCGCGGCGCCGAGCAGCGGGTTCGCCGCCGTCCTGGCCGAGCTTGCCGCCGCCGGCCCGGCATCGAGGGGCGCCGGGCGGCGGCCGGCCGGTGGGGGCCGCGGCGAACTGGTGTCGCTCGCGGGCGTCGATGTGCGGCCTGCCCATGTGGCCGAAATGCGGTGACGTGGTCGACCGTACGGTCGACCGTACGTACGAACCCTGCGGTGGGCACAACGCTGGCGCTGGTTGCGGGGCTCACGGCCGTGCTGGTGCTGACCGTGCGGTTCGGCGGCTACCGCACCGACCCCGTGGGGCTGGCGTGGTGGTACGCGGTAGCCGTACTGACCGGCACGATCGTACGCCGGATCAGCGGAAGATCATGACGGGGAGTCGGCGCCGGGGGCGAAGAAGCGCTGGGAGGAGTACTGGGCCCGCCAGCCGTCGGAAACCATCAAGTCGCCGCCCAGCTCGCTGCCGCCCAGCTCATACAGGTCCACATACGAGCCGTCCTCCCGGCGCCAGGCGAGCGGCAGGTCGTCGGCGTCCAGCGCGTTGACGAAGTAGAACAGCACCTCGTCAACGATCTCCGGGATCAGCGTCCGCACCGCCTGACGCGTCCGTTCATCGGCGAGCAGCTCGCGCCATCGATTGCCGCTGGCACCGCCCATGCGGCCGGCCGCGAGCGCGTCGCACGAGGCGATCGCCTGGTCGCGTACCAGCCGCATGAGCAGCTCGGCGAACTGGCGCAGATCGGCTTGGTCATCCATCACGGGTCAACATACGGCACCCGTCCGGGGGGCGCGACGCCGCGCTTGATGTGATCCTGGATGATGTGTGCGACCAATGCTCGCACGGCATCCGGATCGTTCGCCCCAGCCCTGATCATGGCTTCCACTTCGATGTCGTAGAGATCGTCGTAGGTGAGGTTCGCATTCGGGTTCTTCGAGCGCCATGCCTTGAACAGGTCGGCCTGGTGCGGCCTGATATCGGAGTGCTTGATCCCGAGATCCTTGAGCACGTCTTCAGGTATGGCGAGGACGTCCCTGGGGTTATAGCCGGCCACATTCGGGCCGCCCTTCTTGTCCTTCATGGCGGCCTGCGACGGAGCGTGATGACCGCCACCGTCCTTGTACTGCTTCAACCGCTTGATGAGGGGGTGGGAGACGGCGCCGAGCACCTTGGTGAACATGGCGCCGCCGGGAGAGGTGGCCGCGCCCATGACCGCGTTTTCGCCGGCCGCCTGCCCCACGTTATCGCCGTTGATCATCGCCTCGGTGGCGCCGCCGGCGGCGTTGGCGGCCGCTTCCCTGGCGACGTACACCGTGGCTCTGGCCGCGACGCCGGTGCCGAGGGCCGAGGCACCGAACGTGGCGGCGCCCATACCTCCGGCGACACCGCCGCCGGCGGCCGCGCCGAGCAGGCGCAACCCGCTGAACTCCCCGGACCTGTACTGCCGGTATCCCTCGATGCCGGCACCCACCAGGGCGCCGACGCCGGCGCCGACGGCGATATGCACCCATCGGCCGTCCGGATCGACCAGCCGGACCGGATTGTTGTAGCTGTAGGTGTACAGAGCGAGGTTGGCCGAATTGCGCGTCCCGCCGTTCACCGAGCCGTCGAGGTAGGCATCGATCGCCGGGTCTGGGCTCTGCCAGACGCTCGTTCTCGGGTCGTAGTAGCGCGCGCCGTAGTGGTAATAGCCGGTCTCAGGATCGAGTTCCTTGCCGGTGTATTGGTGCGGCACGGGCTGACCGGGATTTTCCTTCTCCTCGACCCATGTCTCCCCCGTCGGGAAGTAGTTCAGGTGCTCATACAGCTGCCCTTCGGTGTCGGTGACGAAGCCGGTCGATCCGAGATGGTCGGCGTGCGCGTAGAACTGGCGATCCTCGAAACGGCTATCGGGTTCGACGAACTTGGTGACGAGCTTCGAGCTGCCGATGAAGACGTGCTTGAACTGCTTGTTTCCCTGCGTGGAATAGTTCTGGTTCGGATAGATGTGCGTCTGGCTGGAGTCCTTGACGATCCGTTTGCCGACGTCGTCGTAGGCGTACCTGGCGTCGGGCGCGCCGCCTTGGTTGTCACAGGACGTCGCGTCCTGCGGCAGCGTCTGGCTCTGCACGTTTTCATGGCCGCAGGCGAGGCGGTTCTCCTCGTCCCAGATCAGCTGACGCCGCGGCCGCGGCTGCTGGGCCCGGCTGATCAGGTTCCCGTTGGCGTCGTAGGACATGGTGTGCGGGCCGACGACGGACGGCGCGTGCGGCTTTCCGCTGCCGTAGGTGTAGCCGTAGTTGTACGTCGTCTTCTTCTGCACGACGACGTTTTCGTTGGTGACCAGCTCGTGCAGCTGGTTCTTGCCGGTGATGTTGTGGATCGAGTCGTAGCCGATGTCGAGCCGGTACCGGTCGGTCTTCGGGCCTCGTGAGGTGTAGTCGCCTTCGGCGTGCGTGAGCCGGTAGAGGTCGTCGTAGTGGTAGGTCTGCCGGCTCGGCCCGCCGAGCTGGAACCCCACCTCCGGGCCATCCGGCGGCGCGGTGTTGTTGGCGATCGAGGTGACGTTGCCGACCGCGTCGTAGTCGTAGCTCAGGTTCTGGAACGTGTAGCCGATCTCGAGCTTGGACTCCAGCGTGGCGAGCCGCCGGTCGTCGGCGTTGTAGGTGTAGCGGGTACGGGTGCCGTTGCCGGTCTCCTGAAGCACCCGCTGGTCGAACTTGTCGTAGTCGAGCCGGCGCAGGTACTGATAGGTGTTCGCGCCCTTGACGCCGGTCGCCTGGTTGACCAGGCCGCCGCTGTTGTAGCCGTACGACAGCACCTCGCCGTCCGGGAAGGTCATCCGCAGCATCCGGTTCCAGGTGTCGTACCGGTACTGCGTGGTGAACTCCTCGGTCTTGTTGCCTTGGACGGGTACCGACCGGGTCTCGCTGGTGACCTCGCCGAGCGGCCCGTACGCACGGGTCAGCGTGCCGGCCCCGTCGCGGATCGCGGTGACCCGGCCGGCGCCGTTCCCGGCGGCGCCCGGGTCGCCGTAGGTGTAGGCGACGTTGCTGGCCGGGAACAGCGGGTAGCGGATCGCGGACAGGCGCTCGAAGTCGTAGTCGTACTCGATCGCCTTGCCCGCCGCCGCCAGCTTGGCCGTGATCTTCCTGACCGGGTTGCCGGCCAGGTCGTACACCGTCTCGGTACGGCCCGAGTCCGGGCTGTTGATGATCGTGCGGCGGGCGAAGTTGTCATAGGCCGACGTGGTGACGTTGTTCTTGTCGTCGGTGACGCGGATGATCTGGCCGAGCGGGTCGTGGGCGTAGCTGGTCCAGATGGCCGGCTGGCCGCCCGCGGGGTTGGATTCCTTGACCGCGGTGGTCGCCTCGCGCACGTCGGTGTACGTGCGCTTGACGTTGCCCTTGGCGTCGGTCCGCACCGACTCGAACTGATGGGTGCCGGCCCGGTCCGTGCCGAATCCGTACGCCATCGTGGTGACCGTGTCGTCCGGCAGGACGGTGCGCGTTGGCCGGTCGAGGACGTCGTAGGTCGTGCGGGTCGGATCCTCGGTGTCGAACGCGGGGTTGAAGCTCGTGTTCGTCGCGCCCTTGGGTTCGGTGACCTGGTAGTACTGCGCTGCGGTCCGGCCGAACGCGTCGAACGTCACCCGCCCAGAGACGGTCATGACGTCGGCGGGCGCGGTGTCGGGCCCGGTGCTGACGGTGGCGTCCTTCTTGGTCTGCAGGATGCGTTTGAGACCGTCGCTGAAGGTGATCGTGTCGATGGCGTCGGGCTTGACGCTCCCGTCGGCCCGCCGGTCGACGTGCCGGGTGACCGCGTACGGCACCGTCGCCTCTGGGTGGTACTCGAAGTCGATGCTGAGCCGGTTCTCGGCGATCTCGAGGGGGCCGGCAACGGAGTCGACCCGGCCGACCGCGTCGTAACGCTGGACGGTGGACTGGTCGTTGACGTCGGTCGTGGTCTCGATCAGCCCGTACTTGAGGTTGTAGGTCTGCGTCGAGCGCAGGTTATGGCTGTCGGTGACCGAGGCCACGTGAGTGTCGACGACCGTGTCGTAGGTGTAGGACAGCTTGTAGCGCTGGCCGCTCTTGTTCGGCGGGTTCGTCACCGAGGCGAGGTTGCCGTTGTCGAAGTACGTCAGATCGGTGACGGCCGCGGTGCCGTCGGCAAGGAACGCCCGGTGCCGGATGAGGTTTCCGGTGGCGCAGTCGTAGGTCGAGTCCCTGTTGCGCATGAGTGTGCCGGCGCCGCGCACCTCGATCGCCGTGGCGGCGCCCACGATGTTGTTGGCCCGGCAGGCGGCGTCCTCCGCGGTGTAGCGGAACCGCATATCGACGTCGTCCGCGGCTCCGGTGTCGGCGGCGTCCAGCGAGCGCACCACGTTGCCGAAGTCGTCGTACGCCATTTCGATGTGGGTCGTCTTGCCCGGCTGCGACTGCCCTTCGAAGAAGCGCTCGTCGGTGCGCACCAGCTGCGGGAAGATCGTCGCGGTGGTGCTGCGCGCGTCGGCCGGGGTCGCTCCGGTCGAGACGTCGCGCAGCCGGTAGGTGTTCTCAGTCTCGGTGAACAGCCGGCCCTGGCCGTCGGCGGTGCGCTCGCGCTCGAGCAGCCCGCGCGTGTAGTAGCTGTCGGTGCGGTAGTCGCGGGTCACGCTGCTGAACACCGTGTTGCCGTTGGCCGTGTCGTGGTGGCGTTCCACCGTGGTCCGGTAACCGTAGAACTCGCGCTCGAGCCGGTCGAACACGCCGACTGAGTAGTCGAAGGTCGACCGCTGGACATCGGGTCCGTCATCCAGCGGCTGGCCGTCGTTGATCGTCACCTCGGACAGCACCCACCGCGAGTGCGGTTGGTCGTAGGTGTTGCCGTCCCGCTTGTAGTCCAGGTCGAAGCGCGAGCCCATCGGCCGGATGACGCTGCGGAGCAGGTTGGTCCGGCCGGTGCGGTTTTGCGCCACCGACAGTTCGCTGTCGCTGTCGGAGGCGAGATGGTCGGCGTACCCGTCGCCGTCGAGGTCGCGCAGCGTCTGCGCGGCGCGGCCCGCGCCCGTGGAGACGTCGGCGCCGGGGTTGACGATGATACAGCCGGTCACCAGCAACGCGCAGAACGAGAACGTGAAGTAGACGCCGCCGCCGACCTGGGCGTTGACGTCATTGTTGAGCCCGGACAGGCTGCCGAGGAACTCCTGCGGCGCGGCGAAACCGTTGCCGGTGTTCAGCGCCACCCGGATCGGGTTGCCGGCGAAGACCCGGTCGGCCAGCCCGTCCCCGTTCATGTCCTGCAGCGAGCTGTCGCTGTCGCTGTCGCCCTGGCCGAAGGATGCGCCGCCGGCGAAGCCGTAGAAGTCGGTGTTGAACCCGATGTTGATCCCGTTGTTGGAGCTCTCACCGTCGTTGAGCGGACCGCCGGGCCACGGCTCGGGCGCGGCGAACCGGTAGCCGAGGTTGAGCGCGGCCCGTCCGTCCTCGTAGACGCGGTCCGGTAGCTGGTCGCCGTTGATGTCGAGCAGGTCGAACCTGCTGTCGGACGCCCCGGTGCCGAGGCTGCCGCCCACGCCGAGCGGCGGCATGTCGTTGCCGGTCCGCGAGGTGTTGGCGCTCCCGTTGCCCTGCGGCGCGGCCTGCCCGTGCCCGGTCGCGATGGTGCGGGCGGCGCTGCCGGCGCTGGCGTTGCCCGACACGTTGTGGCTGCGCCGGACGCTGCCGTCGGGCAGCGCGCCCCGGGTGTCGCCGAGGGTGCCGGTCGGGTCGCTGTACTGAACGCCGTTCGCCCCGGCCACGTCTGGGAAGTCGTCGCCGTTGAGGTCGAGGTAGTCGAGTTCGCCGGTGGAGTCACCGGTCGCGACGCTGCCGCCGACGCTGCCGATCCCGCCGCTGACGCCGCCGGTCAGGGAGATCTGCTGGGACCGGGAGATCCGCGGCACGGCCCTGACGCCGGCCAGGTCGGCCGTGGTGGGCAGGTTGATGGACTGCCCGCCGAGCCGCGAGCTGGCCACGGCGTCCTTGGCGATCCACGACGCTTCGCCCGACTGCCAGCGGTTGTCCTTCGGCGCCGGAGTGAACACGAAGACCTTCGGCGGGGTGATCCGCGGATCGGCGGTGAAGGCGTCCTTGTCGCGCTGCGGGTCGACATCGCTCGGCAGCCCGTCCCTGAAGTTCTCATCCAGGGCCAGATCGGTCTGCCGGATCGGCTGGCCGGCCCGGTCTCGGTTGCCGTTGTAACCCACCGCCGCCCAGCCGCGGTACGGCTGCGGGAACGCGCCCTCGTCCACGGCGCGGTGGAACGCGCTGGGGGCGGTCGCGCCGTCGATGGTGACCGTCTGGGCGGTCAGGAACGCGGCGAGCTTACGGTCCCGTGTGCTGAAGTCGAAGAACAGCTCCTGGCCCGCGCTGACCGGGACGCTGAGGTCGGCCGGGTCGCTGACCTGCCCGTCGGTAATGGTGATCTCCCGCTTGGCGACGAGGGCGCCGGCGCGCTTCACCGTGAACACCACCGTCGAGTCCGGCTGCCGGCCGCCGAAGTCGAACGTCAGCTCGGGATTGACCGTGATCGTGCCGTCGCTCGTCGCGGTGAAGGACTCTTGCGGCGCGGTCAGATCGTTGCCCGGGTACATGTCGATGTCGTACGGCGGGTCGATCTTGATCAGCGGGTTGCCTTCGTCGTCGAAGAGCCGGTCGACGCCGGGCGCGGCGGTGTAGTGCGCTGTCGGCGTCCAGGAGATCTTGCCAAGGTCGATGGGTGAGTCGACGCGTACTCTCCAGGCGAGTTTCTGCCCGCGGGTCACCTCGATGTCCTTGTTGACGGCGATATCGCCGGAGTCGGCCGCGGCCAGCGACGTCTCCACGACCGGTTCGCCGTTTTGGGTGATCAGCAACGTGATGTCGTCGGTAGTCGCGCCGCTCTTGGTCAGCGTCCCACCCAGGTGCAACGTGCCGTCGGTCGACACGGTGGTCTCGCCGGTACGGCCGCCGAGGGTGAAGTCCCTGGACGCCTGGTAGTCGAGGTTGTTCAGGCCGTTCACGTCGGTGCTCGCGGGCACGCCGGTGTAGGCGATCCGCGGATCCCAGGACACACGGTCGTCGCTGCCGTCGGAGACCGAGCCGACGCGGAAGTAGAGCCGCTCGCCGCGCCGTACCTGGACCGCGTTCACGTCGGCGGGGGTGTGGGCGGACAGGTCACCGGCCGCGATTGTCTGCGCCCACAGCTCGGTGTTCTCGTGTTGGATGGCCACCCGGACCCCGTCCGGCTTGGCGAAGCGCGGCTTCCCCGTGTCGCCGGCTAGGAGCTTGACCTGCCCCGTGATGGCCACCGTTCCGTCGAACGGAGCCACCCACCTGCGCACGCTGTCCACCAGCGGGAACGAGTCGATCTTGCGCTCGCGGTCGGCGGCGAAGTCGCCGAGTATCCCGTTCGGGTCGACCGGTGCGGAGCCGATCGGCACCGGGGTGTCGGCGGCGAGGCCGTACACCGGGACGCCGTCCGGGCCGACCCGGCCGAACAGCACGCCGCCGCCGTTGACGAGGTCGGTGATTCCGTCGCCGTTGACGTCGGCGAAGTACCGGTCGGTGGTGCTGGTGGTGTCGACGTGGTCGAGCTGCGCGGCGACCGCGCCGAGGTAGGCCTCCACGCCGAGGGTGAGCGAGTCGTTCTGGTCGGACATGATCCCGGGCAGGCCCTGCAGCGGCAGCGCGGTGGCGCTGAACCGCGGCTCCCCGCCCGGCTTGGACAGGTTCTTGCGGTAGCGGATGGTGCCGCCGTCCTTGAAGACCTTGTCG
>CALAED010000264.1 GCA_937891035.1 uncultured Thermomonosporaceae bacterium
GCTACCTGCGCCGCTTCGCCGAGGCGGGCGCCGGCCTGGTGGGCGGGTGCTGCGGGACGACGCCGACGCACATCCGGGTGGCGGCGGACAGCATCGCCGAGTGGTCCGGCGCCGCCGCCGGTTCGGCGGCCCGGCCGGTCACTCGGCCGGCCCCGTACTCGCGCGGGCCCGAACCGGTGCGCATCGGCGAAGGCGGGCTCGCCGACCGGCTGGCCCGCCGCCGCTTCGTCACCGCCGCCGAGATCGAGCCGCCCGTCGGCGGGGTGGCCGACACCGCGATGGACACGGTCGCGGCGCTGCGCGGGCGCGGCATCGCCCTGTACGCCGTGAGCGCCGGGGACAGCGCCCGGGCCCGGCTCGGCTCGGTCAGCATGGCCCTGCACCTGCAGCAGCACGCGGGGGTGGAGAGCGTCGCGACCGTGACCACCTGGGACAAGAGCATCATGACGCTCCAGGCCGAGCTGCTCGGTGCGCACGCCCTCGGCATGCGAAGCATCATCTGTGAGACGGGCAATCCGCCGGTGCTCGGCGACTACCCGGCCGTCGACGGCGTCTGGGAGGTCGACGCGCTCGGCCTGATCTCGCTGCTGTCCGCCCTTAACTCCGGGCGCGACTCCAATGGGCTCCCGCTGACGACGAAGACGTCGTTTTGCATCGGCGCGCGAATCAACCCCGGCGCCGAAGACCTCACGACGGAGATCACCAGGAGCCGGGCCAAGATCCGCGCCGGGGCGCAATTTCTTGTCACGTCGCCCGTGTACGAACTGGCCGCGCTGCGACGTATGGTGGACGCCCTCGCCGAGGAGGACGTGCCCATCTTGCTGTCCGTTGCGCCGCTGCTCAGCTTCGAGGAGGCGGACTACCTTGCCCATGAGGTGCCCGACGTGACCATCCCGGCGGCCACCTTGACCGCACTGGAGAGCGCCGGCGCGCAGGGCGCGCGGAGTGCGCACAGTGCGCGGTCGGTCGGCCTCGACCTCATGGCCGGTTTGCTGACCGAGGCCCGCCCGCTCGTCGACGGCGTCGTGGTCCGGGTGCCCGGCGACGACCTGGCCGCGCTGGATCCCCTGCTCGCGGCGCTGGCATGACTGGCCTGACTGGCATGACTGGCCTGACTGGCATGGACGGGCGGATTGCCGATGAGTGATTGCCGTTTCAACGACCTGTGTGGTCTGATCACAAACGACCGTCCGCGAACCTTGTCGCGCCGACGACACCGCATCGTACGACCTGATAGATGGAATTTTGATGACCCCGAATACCCCCGAGGTTGAGCGGAAAGGTTGGGCAGAGTGAGCATCATGGGGACCCGGGTGGTCCGGGTCGAAGACCCCCGCCTGCTGACCACCGGCGGCACCTACACCGACGACCTGCGCGAACCCGAGCTGACCGGCGCGGCGTACGTCACGTTCGTGCGCAGCCCGTACGCGCACGCGCGGATCACCGGCGTCGACGTCTCGGCCGCCCGCGGCGTGCCCGGCGTGGTCGAGGTGCTGACCGGCCAGGACACCGACGATCTGCCGGCGCCGGCCGATGGCAACCCGACCGCGGAACCGATGCTGGCCAAGGACGCGGTTCGTTACGTCGGCGAGCCGGTCGCGCTCGTGGTGACGGACGGCCGCTACCAGGGCGAGGACGCGGCCGATCTGGTGACCGTGGAGTACGAGCCGCTCCCTCCCGTCGTCGACCTCGAGGACGCGCTGCGCGGCGAGACCCTGCTGTTCCCGGAAAGCGGGTCGAACGTGCTCGCCGCCGCACAGGATGAGGGCGCCGGCGACGACGCCTTCGCGGCGTGCGAGGTCGTGGTGGAGCACACGATAGTCAACCAGCGGGTCGCGCCCGTCCCGCTGGAGACCCGCGCCGCCGCTGCCGCCTGGGCACATGACCGGCTCACGGTATGGGTCAGCACCCAAAACGCGCACTGGGCGAGGGACGCGGTCGCCGGCGGCCTCGGCATCGATCCGTCCGCCGTACGGGTGATCACGCCGGACGTGGGCGGCGGGTTCGGCGCCAAGATCGGCGCGGATCGCGAGGGGGTCGCCGTGGCCTGGGCGGCCAAGCGCACCGGGCGCCCGGTGCGTTGGGTCGAGACGCGCAGCGAGAACCTCGTCGGCATGACCCACGGCCGCGGCCAGCGGCAGACCTTCAAGATCGGCGGCACGCGGGACGGCCGGATCACCGCCTACCGGCTCGACCTGGTCCAAGACGCCGGCGCCTACCCGCGGATGGCGACGCTGCTGGCCACGCTGACCAAGTCGATGGCGAGCGGTGTCTACGACATCCCGCACGTCGAGGCCTACTTCCAGGTGGCGGCGACGAACACGACGCCGGTGGCCGCGTACCGCGGGGCGGGACGGCCCGAGGCGACCGCGGCGATCGAGCGGGCGGTGGACATGTTCGCCGCCGAGATCGGGATGGACCCGCGCGAGGTGCGCCGCCGCAACTTCATCGCGCCGGATAAGTTCCCCCACACCACGCCAGGCGGCATGGAATACGACACGGGCGAGTACGCCGCCGCGCTCGACCGGGTGCTGGCGGCGGCCGGCTACGACGAACTGCGGGCCGAGCAGGCCCGGCGCCGCGAGGCCGGCGACCCCGTCCAGCTCGGCATCGGTCTTTCCGCCTATGTCGAGATCACCGGCGGCGTCCCGGAGATAGGCGAGACGGCGCGGCTCGTGGTGCACGACGACGGCACCGTGACCGTGCTGACCGGCAGCTCGCCGCACGGCCAGGGGCACGCCACCGCCTGGGCGATGCTCGTGCACGACGAGCTGGGCATCCCCATGGACAAGATCACCGTACGGCACGGCGACACCGACGCCATCCCGGTCGGCATCGGCACCTTCGGGTCCCGGTCGCTGCAGCTCGGCGGCACCGCCGTCCACCAGGCCGCGCTCGAGGTGAAGGAGCGGGCCAAAGAGCTGGCCGCCGACGAGCTCGAGGCCGACAAGGCCGACCTGGAGTTCGACACGGCCGACGGGCTGTGGCGGGTCCGCGGCACCCCGGACATCGGGCTCGACTGGGGGCGGCTCGCCCAGCTGGCCGGCTCCGACGGGCTGGCCGCCGACGTGCACTTCACCTCGGACAAGTCCACCTTCCCCTTCGGCGCGCACGTCGCGGTCGTGGAGGTCGACGCCGAGACGGGCAAGGTCCGGCTGGTGCGGCACGTGACCGTCGACGACGCCGGCCCGGTGCTCAACCCGGTGCTGGCCGAGGGCCAACGGCAGGGCGGCATCGCTCAGGGGGCGGCGCAGGCGCTCCTGGAGGAGGTGCTGTACGACGCTCAGGGCAACCCGGTCACGAGCACCCTGGTGGACTACCCGTTCATCACCGCGACCGAGCTGCCCAGCTTTGAGCTGGTGGACATGGCGACGCCGACGCCGCTCAACCCGCTCGGGGTGAAGGGTATCGGCGAGGCCGGCACGATCGGGGCGACGCCGGCCGTGCAGAACGCCGTCGTGGACGCCGTGTCCCATCTCGGCGTACGCCACATCGACATGCCGACCACGCCGGAACGAGTGTGGACCGCGATCAACGAAGCGAGGACCGGACAGTGAAGGTGACTATCACGGTCAACGGCGAGCAGATCCAAGACGACGTCGAGGACCGGACGCTGCTTGTGCACTTCCTGCGCGACGGCGCGAACCTCACCGCCACCAACATCGGCTGCGACACCACCTCCTGTGGGGCGTGCACCGTGCTGCTGGACGGCGAGTCGGTCAAGTCCTGCACCGTGCTCGCCGCGCAGGCCGACGGCGCCGAGGTCACCACGGTGGAGGGCCTGGCGGGTCCGGACGGCGAGCTGCATCCGATGCAGCGCGCCTTCCAGGCCGAGCACGGCCTGCAGTGCGGCTTTTGCACGCCCGGCATGGTGATGGCGGCGGTGTCGCTGCTCAAGGAGAACCCGCATCCGACCGAGCAGCAGGTGCGCGTCGGCCTGGAAGGCAACCTGTGCCGGTGCACCGGCTACCACAACATCGTCCGCGCCGTGCTGGCCGCCGCCGCGGAAGAGGAGGGCGCATGATCCCGGCGACGTTCACCTACCGGCGCGCCGAGTCGGCCGACCACGCCGTCGTGCTGGTCGGCGAGCATGGCGACGAGGCGAAGCTGCTCGCCGGCGGCCATTCGCTGCTGCCGCTGATGAAGCTGCGCCTCGCGGTGCCTGAGGTGGTCGTCGACATCGGCCGGGTGCGCGAGCTGTCGTTCATCCGCGACCTGGGCGACCAGGTCGCGATCGGCGCGCTCACCCGCCATCACGACCTGGAGAACTCCGCGCTGCTGGCCCGCGAGCTGCCGCTGCTCGCGCACGCCGCCGGCCAGGTCGGCGACCCGCAGGTGCGCCACCGCGGCACCATCGGCGGGTCGCTGGCGCACGGCGACCCGGCCTCCGACCTGCCCGCCGTGGTGCTGGCCCTGGAGGCCACCCTGGTCGCGCGCGGGCCGAACGGCACCCGCGAGATCGCGGCGGCGGACTTCTACCGCGGCCTGTTCGAGACGGCGCTGGAGCCCGACGAACTGCTGACGGAGGTCCGGGTGCCCAAACCCGCCGGGGCCGGCTGGTCGTTCCAGAAGTTCACCAAGCGGGCCATCGACTGGGCGATCGTCGGCGTCGCCGCGCAGGGCGACAAGGTGGCGCTGGTGAACATGGGCCCGACGCCGCTGCGCGCGACTGCGGTCGAGCGGGCGCTCGCCGACGGCGCCTCGGTCGAGGACGCGGCGCAGCGGGCGGCCGAGGGCACCGAGCCGCCGGCCGACCTCAACGCCGGTCCCGCCTTCCGCGAGCACCTGGCCCGCGTCCTGGTCCGCCGCGCCCTGGAGGAATCCCGCGCCTGATCAGGGATGCACGGCGCGCGGCGGTGTTGAAGAGCCGACGCGGGCCGCCGCACGGAAGGTCCGCTCCGTTCCGATCCGGCGCGTCGGATCCGGCGCGCCGGATCCGACATGGATCCGCCTGCTCATTCGTGTGTCAGTTCTTGCGGCCGACGGCACAGAATTCGTCCATGTCCCAGTCGCCGTCGACCTTGGATGGCTCGGGACGCCACCGCGGGCAGGACACGACGCCCGGCTCGACAAGCTCCAACTCGTCGAAGAAGCCGGCGATCTGGGCGGGGCTGCGCAGATGGTAGGGAACCGTGCCGGGCACCCGGTTCCACTGCCGCACCGCCTCGATCACCCGCTGGCCGGTCGCCTCGCTGGTGCTGTGCGTGACCGCCAGATAGCTACCCGCCGGCACCGCGGCCAGCAGCCGGCTCACGATCGAGCGTGCCTCGTCGTCATCGCCGATGAACGGCAAGATCCCCAACATCATGACCGCGACGGGGCGGGTGAAGTCCAGCGTCTTCGCTGCCTGCCGCAAGATCTCTTGAGGGTCGCGGGCGTCGCATTCGATGTAGGCGGTGGCACCCTCAGGGGTGCCCTTCATCAGGGCACGGGCGAACAACAGCACCAGCGGGTCGTTGTCGACGTATACGATCCGGCATTCGGGAGCCACCCGCTGGGCCACCTCGTGGGTGTTGTCCATCGTGGGCAGCCCGGTGCCCACGTCGAGGAACTGGCGGATCCCCGCCTCGCCGGCCAGGTGACGGACGGCCCGCCCCAAGAAGGCCCGGCTGGCCCGGGCGATGTCGACGATCTCGGGCAGGACCTTCAAGGTCTGTTCGCCCGCCGCCTGGTCGACGGGGTAGTTGTCCTTGCCGCGGAGCCAGTAGTTCCAGATGCGAGCCGAGTGTGGCACCGTCTCGTCAATCTTGACCGGCGCCTTCTCGCCCACGACCGGCCCTCCTCCGCCCCGATTCCGCACGGCGACGATTATCGCGCATGCCGGCGTCTCCTAGACGGAGAACATGCCTGATCCCAAACATAGGGCGGAAGCAGGGCCATGCATGGATCATTGACGGGCCGGATCAGCTGGGTGCTTATTAGAGGCGCAATGGTGGTCGCCCTATGAGTACGCGCGCAGCAGCCGGTTGTATTCGGCCGCGGTGACGGGCAGCACGGTGCCATGGCGCGGGTGCGCCGGCAGGCTGTAGTCGGTCACCATGGTCCACCGGCCCGCGGCCAGGTCGGTCGACTCGAACGGCACGTAGCCGCGGCCGCCGAACTCGTCGATGAACAGATACCACTTGTTCTGGGTGTTGGACTTGAACACCGTCGGGCCCTCGCCGCGGCTGATCGCGCCCTTGCCGACGCACTCGGCGACGAGATCGTAGTCGGTGTTCACGATCGTGGCCGACTTCTCCTCGATGATGAACTTGGCGCACGGGGAGGATGAGGTCGGGTCGCGCTCGTCCTTGGTGAAGCGGTAGTACGTGCCGCCCTGCTTGATCAAGGTGGAGTCGATCACCGAGTAGCCCGGGTCCTTCCAGACGCGAGGCTCGCTGAAGGCGCGGAAGTCGCGGGTGGTGGCGTACATCATCCGGTTGTAGGTGTCGCCGGTGTGGTCGGGGTCGTCGACCGCGTAGATCTTCGACGCCCAGAACACGACGTACACGCCGAGCGTTTCGTCGTAGAACGCCTCCGGCGCCCAGGTGTTGCCCGCGGCGTCCGGCGAGACCCTGACCAGTCGCTGGTCGGTCCAGTGCACCAGGTCGGTCGACTCCCACACCATGATCGACTTACTGCCGTGCCGCTGGGCGCGGTCCCAGTCGCCGTTGCCGAAGATGCGCAGATCGGTCGCGATGAGATAGAACCGGTCGCCGCTCGGCGCGCGGATCACGAAGGGGTCGCGTACGCCCTGCTCACCCACGCCGGACGTCAGCACCGGCCGGCCGCCGTTCAGCTCGCGCCAGCGCAGCGGGTCGTTGCCCCGGCTCAGCGCGAAATAGACCTGCTCGCCGTCGGCCGTGCCCTCGCCGGTGAAGTAGGCGAACAGGTAGCCGGCGTACGTGGGCGCGGCGGGCCGGTCCGCCCGCGCCGGCCCGGCCAGCGCCGCCGTCACCAAGGCCAGCGCGATCAGCACGCACGTGATGGGCCGGCGCATATCGGGCCTCCCATTCCGCTCTCGTTCGAAATTTCGGACGATATCCGGATGTAGCGCCCATGACGGTAGATGTATGGTCAGTCGGCGTCAATCGCCGAGTTAGGAAGTTCACCGAGGGCGGCGACCCCGACCAGCCGTTGCGGTATCAGCCCTCATCCGGGTCCAGTTCTGGCGCGGGCGCCTCGGCTGGTGGGACTACGGGCCGGCTATCGCCGCGTCGGAACGGGCCGTCGGCGCCGGCACGCCCTCGTCCGGCACGATCGTCGCGTCGGAGCTGTGGTAGGCCACAGCGGTGGCGAGCTCGGGCGCGTACCTCGCGATGATCTGGCGGACCCGGTGCGCGGCCAGCGGGCCGAGCAAGTCGTAGGTCGTGATGAACAGCTCGCGCGCGGCGCTGCGCGGCCAGGCGGCGGGCAGCAGTTCGTTGGGCAGGTCGGGGTCGAGGCCGGGAAAGGCGCGCCACTCGTCCATCACCTGTGTCCTGGCGACCAGCCCCGCCACGGGCGAGACCTGGCCGGCGAGGATCCGGTCGCGCAGCGCCGCGGCCGAGGTGATGAAGTGGTCGTACTTGGCCTGCAGGTTCTCCAGGTCCCAGGCGCGCTGCGGCAGCCCCTCCAGGCTGATGCCGGGCGCGGTGGTGGCGCGGAAGGCGGTCGCCGTGGTGATGCCGAGCTCGGTAAGCCGCTGCACGACCTCGGTCGCGTGGTCGCGCGGCGAGACCCACACCCCGTCGTACAGCGGCGCGAAGCCGAGCCAGCGCAGTTGCTTGCGCAGGGCGTCCCTGGCCGACCTGTTGTGCTCGGGGATCGAGAAGGCGACGAGGCTCCACTCACCATCCCATGGCCACGTCGTGCCGCCGAAGGAGAAGATGCGCCGCGCCCCCTCGTCGAGGATGCGCGCGGCCCGACCGCTGAGGCGTACGAACGTGCGCCGCCCGCTCTTGGAGGTGACGAGCAGCCGGTTGCGGGTCAGCCGGCTCAGCGCCGCCCGGGCCGCCGAGTCGCTCACGCCGAACTCGGCGAGCAGCGCCACGAGCGCCGCCGACGGCAGCGGCTCTGTCTGCTGCCACCAGTAGTCTCCGAGCAGGGTGAGCAGTAGCCGCGGCGGCCGCTGCGCCAAGCCGCCCGGCGGCGCCTCCAGGCCGCCCTCGCCGTCCGCGATACCGGCCTCCGGTTGGTAACCCGACATGTCTATGAGACTAGCGAAAGGTTCGCTCATGGACTCGCCGTTGACCAGTCCGGTTTCGGCTAACGCATGTTCGCGCGCAAGCATGTGAATTTCACCAACGCCCGCAGTGTAATATGTCATGCTTCATGTTTGCCGCCGCTGTGCCGCGGCGCGGGAGATCGAATATAGGGATGATGTAGTCGCTGTGTAGGGGTCGGTTGCACGCTCACCTTTGATAGCGGGACAGACCCGCGCCAACGAAAGGAGACGCAGCGTGAACCGTGCATTTCACCGGCTGATGAGACGCTCTCTCGCCGGGGCTCCTGAGTCCCTTAATATCCGGCTCGAAGTGTGCGCCACGGGGAATCCGGCCAATCCGTGTAACCCGTGGCTCACGGCTGCGGCGGGATGATCCCCAGAAAGCGGAAGCAATTGTGCCAGGTGATGTTCTCGAGGTCGGCGGGCGGCAGGTCGAGCGCGCGTATGGTCTTGCCGGCGGGTTGCTCGCGCGAGATGGCCGGGAAGTCGGTGCCGATGAGCAGGCGCTCCGGGCCGATCATGTCGACGAGGTAGCGCATCGCGCGCCGGTCGAAGATCATCGTCTCGTAGTAAAAGCGCCGAGCGTACTCCGACGGCGCGCGGGGAAGCGCCGCGTGGGCCGGGCCGGCGGGCTTGCCGTCCGGCGGGGGCCGTTCGTCCCAGGTGCCGCGCCAGAAGAACTCGGCGCGGGTGAGCATGAGGGGGAAGCCGCCAGCCCCGTGGCTGAAGGCCATGAGCAGGTTCGGGAGCTTTTCCGCCGTGCCGCCCGTGGTGATCGAGGCGGCGGCCAGCGCGATGTCGGTGGCGAAGCCGAAGGTGGGATACGCGGCGGCCGGCAGCCGCTCGGCGAACGTCGGGTTGAGCGCGTGCACGAAGAACGGGATCCGCAGCCGTTCCGCCTCGGCGAAAAAGCCGAGGAGGCGTTCGTCGCCGAGGGAGACGCCGTCGATGTTGGAGCCGATTTCGACGCCCTGCAGGCCCATCGCCTTGATCTCGGGGAGTTCCTCGGCCGCGAGGTCGGGGTCTTGCAGCGGCACCGTGCCGAAGCCGAATATGCGGCGCGGATCGGCCTGCCGGAGCGCGGCGATCGACTCGTTGATGTGGCGGCACAGGTCCCTGCCGCGTTTGGCTGGCAGCGTGTAGTTCAGCAGCGGCGGGAACGGCGAGACGACTTCGGCGTCCACGCCGTTCGCGTCCATCGCGGCGATGCGGCGCTCGGCCTCGAACCAGACCTCCTTGGCCGGGTAGCGGACCGGCCCGAACTCGAACAGACGGGTGCCGCCCGCGGTCAGCGGGCCGAGCCGTGGCCAGCCCTCGTCGGCCGCGTCGGGGAAGTCGCCGGGGATGACGTGGGCGTGCATGTCGATCAACATGGGCGGGCCTCTCGGGGATTTAGGCGTCACCGTCGATGACGACGGTCTTCACCTGGGTGTACTCCTCGACGATGTCGGGGCTCATCGTGCGCCCGAAGCCGCTGCCCGTCGTGCCGCCCCACGGTGCGCCGATCACCCCGAACGCGCCCGGTGTGTTGA
>CALAED010000265.1 GCA_937891035.1 uncultured Thermomonosporaceae bacterium
CCCTTGATGACGATGGCGCCACGATGCTCCGCCTGGGCGAGCTCCAGCTCGACCTGCGGGCCCGGCGCGCCTTCGTCGGGCCGAAGCAGATCCAGCTCACGCGTAAGGAGTTCGACCTGCTCAGCCTCCTCATGGAGGACTCGGGAGCGGTACGGACCCGGGAGGAGATCATCACCAAGGTGTGGGACGAGAACTGGCATGGCTCGACCCGCACTCTCGACGTGCACATCGGCTCGCTGCGCACCAAGCTCGGCGACACCCGGTGGATCGAGACCGTCCGCGGTGTCGGCTACCGCGTCGAGCAGCCCGAGCCCATCACGACGGACGTCGCACCAGCCGTGGTCGTCCCCTCGGTGAGCTGACCACCCCTACCAACGCGACCGCCAGGCACGACCTGGCGGTCGTTCTCGTACTCCCACCGGCCGCCGGCGAAACCCCGCCGGTCGTGAGGCGGTCGCGGGTCTCGCGGCGGAAAATCAGTCGCTGAGCGGCCGAACGGCTGGTTAGCCTCGATCGGTCATGCGCGAACTTCCCCCGCCAGAACCCGGCGCCGCCGATCATCGCTCGCCGCTTCGCTACCTGCTGTGGGTGGCGCGGCTGCTGGTGCCCTCGCTGGCCGCCGGCATGTGCTTTGGGATCGCGTGCATGGTCGCGCAGGCGCTGATGCCGGCCGCCATCGGCCGGGCCATCGACGCCGGCCTCGTTGGGGGCGACACCGGTGCGCTGCTGGCCTGGTCGGGCGTGCTGCTGGCGCTCGGCGCCTGGGCGGCCGTGACCGGGACCATGCGGCACCGGTTCGTCGTGTTCAACTGGCTGTCCGCTGCGTACCTCACCCTCCAGGTCGTGACCCGGCACGCGACGCGGCTCGGTGCCACCCTGCCCAAACGGCTGGCCACCGGCGAGGTGGTGAGCGTGGGCCTCGCGGACATCTCACACGTCGGGAACGCGATGGAGATCTCGGCCAGGGGCGCTGGGGCGATCGTGTCCATCGTGGTCGTCGGCGTCATCCTGCTGGTCGCCTCCCCGCCGCTCGGGCTCATCGTGCTGCTCGGCGTGCCGCTGATGGCGGCGGTGGTGGCGCCGCTGCTGCGCCCGCTCCACCGCGCGCAGCACCGCCAGCGCGAGTTGGTCGGCGAGCTCACCACCCGGTCAGGAGACATCGTGGCCGGGCTGCGTGTGCTGCGCGGTATCGGCGGCGAGCAGGTCTTCGCCGACCGTTACCGCGCCGAGTCCCAGGCCGTACGGTGGGCTGGCGTCCGGGTGGCCAAGGCCGACGCGCTCCTCGACGCCGCGCAGGTGCTGCTGCCCGGGCTGCTGGTCGCGCTCGTCACCTGGCTGGGCGCCCGGTTCGCGATCAACGGGACGATCTCCGTGGGGCAGTTGGTCGCCTTCTACGGTTACGCGTTCTTTCTCATCCAGCCGATGCGGACGCTCACCGAGGCAGCCGACAAGATCACCAAAGGGCTGGTGTCCGCGGGCCGGATCGTTCGGATCCTCGCGATGCGGCCCGATCTGTCCGGCGGGGGTACGGCCGCGGCGCCGGGCCGGGCCGACCTGGTTGACATCTCCTCCGGCCTCGTGGTGCGGCCGGGGTGGCTGCTGGCCGTGGCCGCCGCCGAGCCCGCCGACGCGCAGGCCATCGCCGAGCGGCTGAGCCGGTTCGCCGACGGCGAGGTGGCTTGGGGCGCGGTACGCCTGCGCGATGTGCCCATGGAGACCGTGCGCCGCCGCATCCTCCTGACGACCAACGCCGACCGGCTGTTTTCCGGGCGGCTCGGCGACGAGCTGACCAGCGGCACCCCCGGCCCCCCCGGCGACACCGCCGACACCGCCGACACCGCCGACACCGCCGACGCCGCGGCGGACCGGCTGAGGACGGCCCTGCACGCCGCGTGTGCCGAGGATCTCGTCGACGACGTCGGTCTGGACAGCCACGTCGCCGGAGCCGGGCGCGAGTTCTCCGGCGGGCAGCAGCAGCGGCTGCGGCTGGCCAGAGCGCTGGCGGCCGACCCGGACGTACTGGTCCTGGTCGAGCCCACCAGCGCGGTCGACGCGCACACCGAGGCCCGCATCGCCGGCCGCCTGGCCAAGGCGCGCGGCGGCCGGACCACGGTCTTGTGCACCACGAGCCCGCTCGTCCTCGACCACGCCGACCATGTCGCCTATGTGGAAAACGGCAGGGTCGTCGCGGAGGGTACGCATCGCGACCTGCTCGCCGCCGAGCCGCGCTACGCGGCGACGGTGACCCGGGCCGAGTCCGAGCTGTCCGAGCTGTCCGAGCTGTCTGAGCTGTCTGAGCTGTCTGAGCTACCCGAATAACGGGCGCGCCGGCGCCCGGCGCTTTCCAGCCGTACGAATCAAGCCGTCCCACGGAGCCGGCGCCAAGTCGGGCCACCGAACGAGAAGACACACGCGATGAACGAGATACTTCCGGTCGCCTCGGCGGCGCAGGTCCGGGCGTACGCGCGCCGGTTGACGCTCCGCCACCCACGCGACCTCGGCTTCGCGCTGGCCGCGCACGGCCTGGCCGCGGTCTGCGGGCTCGCCGCGCCGCGGCTGATCGGCGAGCTGGTGCAGGAGGTCGAGAACGGCACCACGCACTGGACCGTCGACGCGATCGCTCTCGCGATCGCCGGCTTCGCGGTCGCGCAGGCGATCCTCATCCGATACGCGATCTATGCCTCAGCCAAGCTGGGCGAGAAGGTGCTCGCGACGCTGCGCGAGGAGTTCGTCGACGGCGTGCTGGCGCTGCCGCTGTCGACGGTGGAACGGGCCGGCACCGGCGACCTGGTCACCCGTACCTCCCGGGACGTCGACACGCTCGCCCGCAGCGTCCGGCACGCCGTCCCGGAAACGCTGATCGCGATCGTCACGGGGGCGTTCGCGATCGGCGCGCTGCTGCTCGTCGGGCCGCTGTTGGCACTACCCTGCGTGGTCGGGGTGCCGCTGCTGTGGGCGAGCACCCGGTGGTACCTGCGCCGGGCCAGGGACGGCTACCTGCGCGAGAACGCCGCCTGGGCCGAGATCACCGAAGGGCTGACCGAGACGGTCGAGGGGGCGCGTACCGTCGAGGCCCTCGGGCTGGCCGAGCGGCGCGTCGCGCGGGGGCGCGCCGACATGGCCTGCTCGTTCGCTGCCGAGCGCTACACCCTGCGCCTGCGCACCGTGTGGTTCCCGCTGGTGGAGTTCGGCTACGTGCTGCCCGTGGTGGCGACGCTGCTGATCGGCGGCTTGTTCTACCTCAACGGATGGGTCTCGCTGGCACAGGTGACGGCGGCCACGCTGTACGTTCAGCAGCTCATCGACCCGCTCGACCGGCTGCTGTCGTGGGTGGACGAGTTGCAGGTTGGCGGCGCGTCGCTGGCTCGGCTGCTCGGCGTGTCAGCGGTGCCGGACGACCGTGCGGTCTCCGGGCGGCGCGCGGCCGGCGAGCAGATCCGCGCCGACGACGTGCGGTACGCCTACCGGGAGGGCCGCGACGTGCTGCACGGCGTCGACCTTTCGTTGCGGCCGGGGGAGCGGCTCGCCGTGGTCGGTCCGAGCGGGGCGGGCAAGTCAACGTTGGGGCGGCTGCTCGCCGGTATCCATGCCGCGCGCACCGGGTCGGTATCGGTGGGCGGAGTGCCGCTCGTCGAGCTGCCGCTGGACGAGCTGCGCGGGCACGTCGCGCTCGTCACCCAGGAGCATCACGTCTTCCGCGGGACGCTGCGCGACAACCTGGTCATGGCCCGGCCCGAGGCCACCGATGAGGAGATCTATGCGGCGTTGGCGGCGGTCGACGCCGGCGAGTGGGCGGCCGAGCTGGGCCTTGACGCCGAGGTCGGCTCGGGCGGGCACGTGCTGTCGCCGGCGCGGGCGCAGCAGGTCGCGTTGGCCAGGCTGGTGCTCGCCGATCCGCACACGCTGGTCCTCGACGAGGCGACCTCGCTGCTCGACCCGAGGGCGGCGCGACACCTCGAACGCACGCTCGCGGCCGTGCTCTCCGGTCGTACGGTGGTGGCGATCGCGCACCGACTGCACACCGCGCACGACGCGGACCGGGTCGCCGTCGTCGAGGACGGCCGGATCAGCGAGCTCGGCGGCCACGACGAGCTGGTCGCGGCCGGCGGCTCCTACGCCGCCCTCTGGGACTCCTGGCACGGCCGGTAGGCCCCCAGCAGCGTCCCGGCGCCCCCCGATGCCTCCAACCGCATCCTCCCGCGCTAGGCGCGGGCCCGAGACCGGTCTGGCTCCCGGCCGGCGGCGGCCGGGAGCCAGACCCGCGCCTGTAAGAGGTAGTCCGCCCGTACCGAATCCGGTGGGGGCCGCCCTGGTATCGAGACGTTACGCGGGGCGGGTGCCGTCCAGGCCGAGGGCGGAGCGGAGGAAGTGCACCTGCAGGTGGAGGAGGTTTTCCGCGACGACCTCTTGTGGCGTCATGTGGGTGACCCCCGACAGCGGCAGCACGGTGTGCGGCCGACCGGCGGCCAGCAGCGCCGACGATAGCCGCAGCGTGTGGGCGGCGACCACGTTGTCGTCGGCCAGGCCGTGGATGAGCAGCAGCGGGCGATCCAGCTTGCCGGCGTCCTCGATCAGCGAGTTGCGCGCGTAATTGTCCGGCTCCTCCTCCGGCAGGCCCAAGTACCGCTCGGTGTAGTGCGTGTCGTACAGCGCCCAGTCGGTCACCGGCGCGCCGGCGACCGCGGCGTGGAAGACGTCGGGCCGGCGCAGCACAGCGAGCGCGGCCAGCCAGCCGCCGAACGACCAGCCTCGGATACCCACGCGGGACAGGTCGAGGTCCGGGTGGCGGCGCGCGGCCTCCTCCAACGCGCTGATCTGGTCTTCGAGCACCGGGCCCGCGAAGTCGCCGCGCACCGCCCGCTCCCAGTCAGGACCGCGCCCCGGGGTGCCCCGGCCGTCGGCGATCACGACCGCGAAGCCCTGGTCGGCCAGCCACTGCGCCTCACAGTAGGCGCGCTGGACGGCGAGCACCCGCTGGGCGTGCGGGCCGCCATAGGGATCCATGAGGATCGGCAGCTTGCCCGTGCCCGGCTCCCATCCGGTCGGCAGCACCACCGCCGTACGCACCGTCCGCGGGCCCGCGTGCAGCAACTCCACGCGCGGTGTGATCACCGGCGTCTCCGCGTGCGAGGTGATCTCGACGTCGCCTATCCGGCTGACCGAGCGGAGGGCGTCCAGGCGTGCGCCCGTCAGCAGCGTGACCCCTGCGGCCCGGCGCCCCGTATACACGCCGGGCTCCGAGGTCAGCCGGCTCATCCCGTCCGGGCCGCAGACGTATACATGTATTTCTGCTGGATCGTCCTCGGACGCCGTGAACAGCACGTTCGTCCCGTCGACGTCGAGCACCGAGCGGATATGCAGGCCGGGCGGAGTGACGTACTCGTCGCCGACGATCAGCCGCCGGGTGTCGGTCGCCTGGTCGCTCGCCGTCCACACCAGATCGCCCGCGCCGGTGCGCGTCGGCACCCCCGGCACGATGTCCAGCCATACCGGGTCGTGGTCCTCACGCACGAGAGCGGTCTCACCGCTTCGCGGGTCGACCCGCAGCAGGTGCGTCATCCGCTGATCGCGGGTCTGGACGACGATGAGCGGCCCCCACTGGTCCCAGTGCGCGGTGACGACGTACGGGAACTGCCCGCGGTCCCAGGCGACCGAGACCCGGCCGCCGTCCACGCCCAGGATCACCAGGCCCACGTAGGCGTTGGGGGTGCCGGCCGCGGGGTAGGGGACCTCGATGGGCGGGCGGTCCGGGTTGGCCGGGTCCGCGATGTGCCAGCGCCGTACGGGCGTCTCGTCCACCCTGGCGGCCAGCAGCGCCGACCCGTCGGGCGCCCACCAGTAGCCGCGCAGGCGGCCCATCTCCTCCGCCGCGATGAATTCGGCCGTGCCGTACGACACCTGCTCGCTTTCCGGCGCGGCCAGCGCCCGGTCGTTCGCCGCGGGCCCGGCGCCGCCGGCGGCGAGGTCGAGCACCCGCAAAGAGCCGCCGGAGACGTAGGCGACGTGCCGCCCGCGCGGGTCGGGCCGCGGGTCGAACACCGGCGTGACCGCCGCGCCCAGGGGCCGGACGGCGCCCGACGGAAGGTCCGCCAAGTACAGCCGCCCGCCCAGCGCGAACGCGGCGAGCCCTCCGGCGCGATCGGTGGCATAGCCGACGATCCCGCCCGCCTGCTCGCGCGCCCGCTCCCGGCGTGCCCGCTCGGCCGCCGGCAGCTCTTCGTCGGCGGCGCGGTCCAGCCGCGCGGGGTCGGCGATCAGCCGTTCGGCGCCGGTGGCCGGGTCCATCGTCCACAGGCAGGTCACCGGGTCGGTGCCGCTTTGGCTGCGCAGGAAGGCCACGTACGATCCGTCCGCCGCGATGTGGAAGCCGCGCGGCGCGCCCAGGGTGAACCGCCTGGTGCGCGCGCTCTGCCTCGGGTAGCTCATCGTCATGGCCTAGATCCTGCCAGGCGGTTTGGTCGTGTTGTCAGGGGTATCGGCCCGGACTGGCGCGCGGCGCCTCTTGCCGCGCCTCTTGCCGCGCCTCTTGCCGCGGCACCTTGCGTGGCGACGCCCCCGGAGGGCGGCCGCTGGAGATGGGCGGCGGGGCTCGCGTAGGCTCGCATGATGCCGGAAACCCACCCGCTGCAGCCTGGTGACCCGAGCCGGCTCGGGCGATACGAGCTGCTCGGCCGCCTGGGGGAGGGCGGTCAGGGCGTCGTCTATCTGGGGCGCGACGCCGACACCGGCACCCAGGCGGCGGTCAAGCTGTTGCGCGCCGAGCTGGCGCTGGACGCCTCGGCCCGCGAACGCTTCGTCCGGGAGGTGACCGCGGCCACCCGGGTGGCGCGCTTTTGTACGGCCCAGGTTTTCGAGGCGGACGTGGCGGGCGATCGCCCGTACATCGTGAGCGAGTACGTTCCCGGGCCGTCCCTGCACGCGTTGGTCGGCGAGGAGGGTCCGCGCACCGGTTCCGCGTTGGAGCGGCTGGCGGTCGGTACGGCCACGGCGCTCGTGGCCATCCATCAGGCGGGCGTGGTGCATCGCGACTTCAAGCCGCACAACGTGCTGCTCGGCCCGGACGGCCCCAGGGTCATCGACTTCGGCATCGCCCGGGCGCTCGACGTGACGGCGACGATCAGCACCCGGTCCATCGGCACACCCGCGTACATGGCCCCCGAGCAGGTGAAGGGCGAGACGATCACGCCCGCCGTCGATCTGTTCGCCTGGGGCGTCACCATGGTCTACGCCGCGACCGGGCAGCCGGCGTTCGGGCAAGACACCATCGTCGCGGTGGCGCACCGCATCGTCGCAGGCGAGCCCCAGGTGGCCGGGCTGCCCGACGAACTGGTCGGCCTGGTGCTCGCGTGCCTGGAAAAGGACCCCGCCCGCCGGCCCAAGGCCACGGAGGTCCTCATGCGGCTGCTCGGCCACGCCCAGCCGGCCGGCGGCGTGTCGGGCGCCGCGCCCGGAGCCGTGGCCGGGGCCGCGCCCGGCGGTGGGACCGAGGGCGGCGCGAACGCGGGCACGGACGACGCGACGCGGAACATGGCTGGACCGGCGCCGACCGCCGTGCTCGCCGCGGGCGCCACCGCCGCGACGCCCGCCCCCACGCCCGCGCCGGCCGTTCCCACCGCCCAACTGGGGCAGGCAGGGCAACTTGGGCATACGGGTCAGTTGGAGCGGACCGCGCCCGGCCGGCCGGCGTCCGCGACGACGGAAGGCACCGCATCCGGGCGCCGCCGCACCGCCGTGCTCGCCGCGGTCGGCGCGGTCGGCGCGGTCCTGCTGGCCGGCCTGGTCGCCCTGGCGGCCGTGTTCTTCCTGAATCGAGACCCCGAGCCGCCGCCGGCGAGCCCGCCACCCCCGGTGACATCCACCGTGAACACCGGCGGCGCCTCGCAGCCCGTGCCCCCACCGCCGCCATCCGTGCCGACCGAGACCTCGTCGTCCGCGCCGCCGCCACCGGCCACGTCCACCCCGCCGCAGACCACGTCGAGCTCGCCGCCCCCGCCGTCCCCGTCCCCGTCCGACACGACGACCACCGAGCCGCCGGCCTCCTCGCCCGCTCCCGCGCCGGCCGACTCCTGACGACGTATTGTCGGTCACATGAGGCGATTGTTGCTCGTACACGCCCATCCCGATGACGAGGCGATCGGGACCGGCGCCACCATGGCCAAGTACGCCGCCGAAGGCGCCCAGGTGTGTTTGGTGACCTGCACGCTCGGTGAGCTCGGCGAGGTCATCCCGGACGAGCTCCGCTACCTTGCCGCCGACAAGGAAGATCGGCTCGGCGAGTTCCGTGTCCATGAGCTCGCGGCCGCCTGCGCGGCCCTGGGCGTGCGCGATCACCGGCTCCTGGGCGGCGAGGGCCGCTGGCGCGACTCGGGGATGATGGGCACGCCGGGCAACGACGACCCGCGCTGCTTTTGGCGCGCCGATCTCGACGAGGCCGGCCGGGAGCTGGTCAAGATCGTACGAGAGGTCCGGCCGCAGGTGATGGTGACCTACGACGACAACGGCTTCTACGGCCACCCGGATCACATCCAGGCCCATCGGGTGGCCTGGCGGGCGTTCGAAAAGGCGGCCGACCCGGCCTACGGCGAGGGCGAGCCATGGCAGGTGTCCAAGTTCTACGCGACCGCTGTACCGCTGTCGGTGCTCGAACACGCCATCCGCGTCCCGGGTGGTCCGTTCGACGGCGTGGAAAAGGTCGAGGACCTCGGCTTCGGGGTGCCGGACGAGCAGGTGACCACGGTGATCGACGCGTCCGTCCACCTGGACGCCAAGATCGCCGCGATGCGTGCGCACCGCACGCAGATCGCCGTGGACGGGGGGTTCTTCGCGCTGGCCGACAATATCGGCCAGCGGGCCTTCGGAGTGGAGTACTACACACTGCTCGCCGGCGCGTTGCCGACCGCGATCGCGGACGGCAGAGAGACCGATCTGTTCGCGGGCGTCGGATAGCCTGACGGCTCGTGAGCGAGGAAGTCCGCGCCAAGGATCCGGCCAACTCATCCGTGCCGGCCGAGCCGGCCGTGCCGGCCGAATGGGCCGTGTCGTCCGAGCGGCCCGCACCGGCCGGCGAACGTCTCGGCCTGGACGTCGGGCCCGCCGCGCCGCCGACCCGCTTGGAGGCATTCTTCTCCGGCGGGGCCTATGGCGTACTGGCCGTTGCCGGTGCGGTGGTCGGCCTGCTCGGGGCCTTCTATCACGCCGTCGACGTCGGGCCGATCCCGGCGTTCGCGATCGCGTTCGCCCTGCTCAACCTCGGTGCGTTCCGGTTGGCCGGCTGGGCGATGGGGACCAGGATGGGCGCGGGGGCGCCGGCGCTCGCCTGGCTGCTCATCGTGATCTTCATGTCGAGCAGGCGGCCGGAAGGCGACCTGGTGATCAGCGGCTCGGCGGCCGGGTACGTCTATCTCCTCGGTGGCTCCGTCGCCGCGGTGCTCGCCGTCGTCCGCACCCGCTCCACCGTGTCTTGGCTCTAGCCCGTATCAGAGCAGGGGATCAGGTGGGGATGCCGGCCTCGACGGCACCGGCTCCGGGCGCCGGCTCGGACGTACGGGTGTGCCGGCGGACCGCGAAGCACGCGGCGGCTCCGACGAGGACGGCGGCGATCGGCAACGCGATCGCCGGCCGCATCGCCGCGATGAAGCCATGCTGGAAGATGTCCGTAGCGACGCGCTGGACGTCCGCGGCGGTCTGTTGCGGCAGGCCGGCGGGCAACTGCCGCGGCGGG
>CALAED010000266.1 GCA_937891035.1 uncultured Thermomonosporaceae bacterium
GCGAGCCCGGCCATGGCGACGCCGCCGAGGTGCTCACCGAGGACGACGAGCCCCAACAGCGCGGCCACGGCGGGCTCGGCGAGGGTCAGTGTGGTGGCGGCCGCCACTGGCGTGGTGCGCAGCCCGCGCGCGTACAGAACGTACCCGATCGCGGTCGTGAGCCCGCCCAGATAGACCGTGACGCCGATGCCGCGCCCGGTCAGCAGCCAGCCGGGCGAGCCGGCCAGCAGGACGGGCGACAACACCAGGGCCGCTCCCCCGAAGAGGCAGGCCACGACCGCTCTGTCGTCCTCGCCGCGGACGATGAAGTGCGAGGCGGTCGTCGCGTACAGGGCGTACCCGAGCCCGGCCAGCAGCGCGAGGCCGATGCCGACGGGTTCGACCCCGGCCGCGCTGCCGCCGCTCACCAGCGCGGCGCACCCGATCACCGCGCCCGTGGTCGAGACCAGCCAGCGGCCGGACAATGGGCCGGAACCGAGCAGCTTGGCGAGCAACCCGGCGAAGGCCGGGGCGCTGCCGATCGTCACGACCGTGCCCGTCGCGACGCCGGTCCGGGCGACCGCGGCGAAGAAGGCGACCTGATAGATGGCCGCGCAGACCGCGCCGGCGCCCAGCCCCGCCCAGGTGGCCGGGCCGCGGCTGAGCAGGCGGCGCAGTCGGCCGCCATGGATCGCCACCGCGACGAGGAGCAGGCCGCCGAGGATGATCCTGGCCGCGCCCACCGAGACGGGGGTCGCCTCGGCCGGGGCGAAGGTGCGGGCCGTCCCGGTCGTACCCCACAGGGACGCGGCCAGCAGGATGTACGCGCCGCCGCCCGCGCCCAGGGCGGGAAGCGCCCCACCGAGCGGAGCCGAACCGGCCGACGACGGCGAAGACGACGAAGAGGATGAAGAGGATGAAGACGACGGCAAGGACACGCGACAACGCTCCTGAAACTCGAATCGGTTAAGGACTCGGTTCCGAGGCGCGTCGGGACGACCCGGTCACCCGGGCGGTCCAAAACGGAGAACAGGCCGCCGCGCCTCGGTCAGGAAGCGACTGGTGGCGAAATGGCGTGCCGGTACGTCATGCGGCAGACGATATCACCGCTTTTGCTCATGTCCTTGGTCAGGCGATCGCCTCCGGCCTGGCGGGCGCGGGGACGGAGACGGGTCCGGTCGGCTGGGTGAGGGCGCGGCCGACGAGGGGCGGCAGGTCGCGGACGGCCTTGGCCAGTTCGCGCACGTCACCGTCGACGAGGGCCTGCGGGCCGTCGCACAGCGCGCTTTCCGGATGCGGATGCACGTCGATGATCAGGCCGTCCGCCCCGACGGCGATCGCGGCCCTGGTCAGCGGCAGCACGAGCTCACGGAGGCCGCCGGAATGCGATGGGTCGACGATCACCGGCAGGTGGGACATGCGCTGCGCCACCGGCACCGCGGAGATGTCCAAAGTGTTGCGGGTTGCCGTCTCGAATGTCCGGATGCCTCGCTCGCACAGCACGATGTCGAGGTTGCCGCGCTGCGCGATGTACTCGGCGGCCATGAGCCATTCCTCGATCGTGGCGTTCATGCCGCGCTTGAGCATGACCGGCTTGCCCACCCCGCCCACGGCCTGCAACAGCGCGAAGTTCTGCATGTTGCGGGTGCCGATCTGCAGCATGTCGGCGTAGGAGGCGACCAGATCGACGTCGTGGGCGTCGACGACCTCGGTGATGACGGGCAGGCCGGTCTCTTCCCGTACCGCCGCGAGAATCTTCAGCCCCGCCTCGCCGAGACCTTGGAAGGCGTACGGCGACGTGCGCGGCTTGAACGCGCCGCCGCGCAGCAAGGTGGCCCCGGCCGCCTGGGCCATCTGCGCCGCCTGGAGGGTCTGTTCCGCGGTCTCCACGGCGCACGGCCCGGCGATGAGGGTCATCGTGCCGGGACCGATCGGCACGCCGCCAACGGTGATGATCGAGCGGTTCGGATGGTTCTCGCGGCTCACCAGCTTGTAGGGGACCGAGACACGCAGCACGTCGCTCACTCCGTCGAGCCCGCGCAGGTTGAGCGTACCCAGTTGCTCGATGTCGCCGACCAGGCCGACGATCGTCCGGCTCACGCCGCGGCTGACGAACGCGTCGCCGCCCGCAGTCTCCACCAGCGCGACGACCGTGTTGATATCCGCTTGGGTGGCCTCGGGGGCCATCACGATCACCATGGTTTGTCGTGTCTCCTCGAGTCAGAAAGACGAGAGCCCCGGGCCGTTGGGCCCGGGGCTCTCGTCGAGTGGTCGCTCAGCGCAGCGGCTGGCCGGCCACCGGCCAAGAGATGGGCCGGTCGCCATAAAAGTAGAAGCGGCTGCGCACGGCTCAGAGGATAGCCGATGCGACCCGGCCGCGATGGGGGGAGGTGGCGATGTGCCTGACATCACGGGAATGACACTATGGCCGGACCATGGACTCACACGAGGAACGTCTGCCGCCCGGGCAGTACATCCCCCGTGGCTGGCCGGTCTTGCACTACGGCCCGGTGCCGAAGTTCAAGCCCAAGACCTGGGACTTTCGGGTGTTCGGCGCCACCGAGTCGGGCGAGGAGCACCGGTGGAGCTGGGCGGAGTTCGAGCGGCTGCCCACCGTCGAGGTCACCGCCGACTTCCACTGCGTCACCAAGTTCACCGTCCCCGGCAACCGCTGGCGGGGCGTCCCGGCTGCGGCGTTCCTCGAGCTCGCGCCGCCGGATCCGGACGCCACGCACGTCATGGTCTGGGCTGAGTACGGTTACAGCGCGAACATCCGCATGGCGGACTTCATGGCCGACACGACACTGTTCGTCACGCATCGTAACGGTGAGCGGCTCAGCCCCGATCACGGCTTCCCCGTGCGGCTCGTGGTGCCGCATCTGTACGCCTGGAAGAGCGTGAAGTGGACGCGCGCGGCGGAGTACATGGTCAAGGACCGGCGCGGTTTCTGGGAGGAGCGCGGTTATCACGCCGTCGCCGACCCGTGGCATGAGCAGCGGTATTCCTACCAAGAAGACGCGTTGGAATCCGAGGGGGAGGACCCGCGGCGACACGCGGGCGAGCGCCCCGGCCAACCCGGGTCGGAACCGGGGCCAGAACGCGGGCGGGAAGACGGGCGGGAAGACGGGCGGGAAGACGGGCGGGAAGACGGGCGGGAAGTCGCCGGCAGATAGCGCAAGTCACTGTCCATGTGGTTGCGGAGCGTTATTCTTTGTGTACATGGCGCACATGGCGCGCATGACGCTGCCCTCCGCCCTCGACGTCGCCGGCAGTACGGTCCTGGTCGCGGCCACGATCGGCCTGTGCGTGTTACGACATCGAGGGCGCGCACGCCGCGGTCTCGCCGCGTCGGCGGAAGAGGCCGCGTTCGCGACGCTGCACACCATCTCGCAGGCCTCACCCGCGCTGCGGACCGGGCTCAACCCGGCGTCCGCCCGTAAGGCGGCGCGCCACCTGCGGAGTCTGCTCGGCGCCGAGGCGATCGCGGTGACCGACGGCGAGAACGTGCTTGCCTGGGAGGGCGCCGGTCAGCAGGCGCACGCGGCGGCGAGCCTGGACCACGGCGCCCCTGTCCTGCGCGACGGCCGGCCCCGCGTCATACCCCCCGACCAGGTGGCCTGTGCCGATCCCGGGTGCCGGATCCGGGTCGGCATGATCGCGCCGCTCACCATCGAGGGCCGGGTCGTCGGCACGCTGGCGGCCTACGGCCCGTCCGCGCGCGTCCATCGGGTGCGTGCGCTCGGCGAGGTGGCGCGCTGGTTCTCCGGGCAACTGGAGTTGGCCGAGCTCGACGCCTCCCGCGCTCGGCTGGCCGAGGCGAAGATGAAGGCGCTTCGGGCGCAGATATCACCGCATTTCGTCTATAACTCGCTCACCACGATCGCCTCGTTCGTGCGAACGAATCCGGAACGTGCCCGCGATCTCCTGCTGGACTTCGCGGATTTCGCCCGCTACTCCTTCCGCACCTGCAGGGAGTTCACCACGCTGGCCGAAGAACTGCGCTCGATCGACCGGTACCTGCTGCTCGAACGGGCGCGGTTCGGCGAGCGCCTGCGGTTCACGGTCGAGATCGCCCCGGAGGTGTTGCCGGTGACGGTGCCGTTCCTGTCGCTGCAACCGTTGGTCGAAAACGCGATCCGGCACGGCATGGAGGCCACCCGGGCGACCTTCTGGGTCGGCGTCGTGGCCAAGGACGCCGGCGCCGAGGCCGCGATCAGCGTCGAGGACGACGGTGTCGGGATGGATCCGGAGCGGCTGCGGGCGATCCTCGCCGGCACCGGAGTGCCGCGCGCCGAAGCCGGGATCGGGCTGGCGAACGTGGATGAGCGCATGCGCCAGGTCTACGGCGATGACTACGGATTGGTGATCGAGACCGCCCCGGGGGCGGGCATGAAGGTGAAGCTGCGCGTGCCGAAATACCGGCCCGGCGTACTACCCGGATAAGGGTCTGACCAGCGGGGCGTCGGCGGTCTGACCGGAGATGGCCCACGCCCAGGTCTGCACGAAACGGCACATTTTGCCGCACATTGCGGAACCGGTTGCGTACACAGGGTAATCAGCGACAAGCTCCAGGAATGCTAAGCGTCCTCGTGGTCGATGACGAGGTCCCCGCCCTTGAGGAGCTGACCTTCCTCCTGCGCCAGGACCCGCGCGTCGAGCGCGCGATCCCGGCCAGCGACCCGGCCGTAGCCTTGCGCGAGCTGAGCCGGATGGTGGTCGCGGGCGAGCGGCTCGACGCCGTCTTCCTCGACCTGCGGATGCCCGGGCTGGACGGTCTCGACTTCTCCCGGCTGCTCAGCGGGTTCGCCACGCCGCCGGCCGTGGTCTTCGTGACCGCACACGAGGACGCGGCGGTGGCCGCCTTCGAGGTGGGCGCCGTCGACTATCTGCTCAAGCCGGTCCGCCCGGAGCGGCTCGGCGAGGCGATCCGCCGGGTCGCGGCGACGGCCGCGGGGACGTCGGCCCACGATGACGAGACGATCCCCGTCGAACTGGCCGGCCGGACGCGGTTGGTGGCGCGATCCGCCGTCTCCTACGCCGAGGCCCACGGTGACTACGTGCGCCTGCACACGACGGAGGGCAAGAACTATCTGGTTCGGATACCGCTGGCGGCGCTGGCCAGGCGCTGGCGAGCCGCGGGATTCATCCGCATCCACCGCAGCACACTCGTCGCCGTCGAGCACATCAGCGAGTTGCGTTTCGACGAGGGGCGGGCGATCGTCCATGTCGGCGACGCGTGCCTGCCGGTGAGCCGCCGGCACACCCGAGAGGTGCGCGACCTGTTCGTCCGGCGCTTCCGGGAGGCCGGCGCCCAGGCCTGTGGGCACGCCGAGGGGGACGGGCCCGGCGGCCGCGACGGCCTGCCCGGCGGCTCCGGTGCGGCCGACGCGGACTGCGACGCCGACGGGGAGCGCGGCGGTCACGAACGCGGGGAGCGCGGCGGTAGCGAGCGCGGCATGACCGAGGGCGGCGGCTATGGCTAAGCAGCGGCGCGTCGTGGTGACCGGGCCTCGCACGCGCGGCATCCGCGTTCCGCCGTACCCGACGGTGACCCGCGACATCGACGAGCAGACCGAGCTCGGCGCCGTCTACCTGCGGTCGATGATGCGCGTCCAGTTGCGGCATGCCCTGGTCACCTGCGGCATCGTCGCGGCCGTCGTCGGCCTGCTGCCCCTGGTGTTCGCGCTGGTGCCGGCGCTGTCCGCGATCAAGGCGCTGGGCGTGCCGCTGCCGTGGCTGGTCCTCGGCCTGGGTGTGCAGCCGCTGTGGATCGGCGCGGCCGCCCAATATGTACGCCGGACGGAACGGGCCGAACGCGACTTCATCGATGTGGTGACCCGTTCGTGATCGTTCTCGTCATCGTCACCACGCTGACCGCGGTGACGGGCTTGCTCGGCGCTGCGACCGTCGTCGGCTCGTTCGGCCGCCGCGGCCCGGCCCGGACGACGTCGGACTTCCTCGTCGCCTCTCGGTCGGTCTCACCGATGTGGAACGCCTCGGCGATCAGCAGCGAGTATGTCTCGGCGGCCGCGTTCCTCGGCACCGCGGGCCTCGTACTCATCTACGGGGCCGACATGCTGTGGCTGCCCATCGGAGCCGCCGCCGGGTACGTCGTGGTGCTGGTGCTGATCACCGGGCCGCTGCGCCGATCCGGCGTCTACACCCTGTCTGACTTCGCCGAATGGCGTCTCGGCTCCCGGCCGATGCGGCACGCGGTGAGCGTGTGCGTCTGTTTCATCGGGTGGTTCTACCTGCTGCCCCAGTTCCAGGGCGCGGGCGTGACGCTGCGCGTGGTGGCCGGGCTGCCGGTGTGGGTCGGCTGGGCGATCGTGGTGTTCGTGGTGCTGGGCATCGTGCTTTCTGGCGGCATGCGCAGCATCACGGTCGTACAGGCGTTCCAGTTCTGGTTCAAGCTGCTCGCCCTCGCCCTCCCGGCGGTCGCGCTCATGGTGATCTGGCGGGTGCAGGGAGGACCCGACCCCACCCGCCCGTCCCCGCCGCAGTTCGCACAGCCCACGACCGTCAGCGTCGCCTTCCAGGTGGGGCTGCGGGTGCCGGTCGACACCCGGGGACATGTGGACGGGGTGCTCGACGGCCGGCGCTACCACGGCACGGAGGTGTTGCTCACCGCCGGCCGGCACGTCGTGGCCGAAGACAGCCGCATCGCGTTTCCCGCGGGCGCCGCCGTACCGCACGCCGAACAGATCCCGGTGCAGCGCGGGGACGTGTGGGCCACGCCGTTCGGCGGTGGCCGCGATCATCCGCTGTTCGGCACCTATTCGGTGTTGCTCGGCATGCTCCTCGGCACCATGGGCCTGCCGCACATCATGATCCGCTTCTATACGAACACCAGTGGCCGGGCGGCTCGCCGGACCGTCACGCTGGTGCTGGTCATGCTCTCGCTGTTTTATGTCTTCCCGACGTTGTACGGCGCGCTGGGCCGCGTCTTCACCCCCGAACTGCTCATGACCGGAGACGCCGACGCCACCATCCTGGTGCTGCCCGGCAGGCTGGTCCCCGGCCTGCCGGGGACCCTCCTCACCGGGCTGGTCGCGGCGGGTGCCTTCGCCGCCTTCGTCTCGACGTCGTGCGGCATCGTCGTCGCCATCGCCGGGACGCTGTCCCAGGGAGTCTCCGGGGGAGGGGTGCGCGGGTTCCGGATCGGGGCCGTCATCGCGATCACCGTCCCGCTGACCCTGGCGGGCTGGCTCGGCACGCTCGGCGCCGCCGGCCTCGTCACGTTGGCCTTCACGATCTCGGCGTGTTCCCTGTGCCCGCTGCTGGTGCTGGGGGTGTGGTGGCGCGGCCTGACCCCGATCGGCGCCGGGACCGGTCTCGCCGTCGGCGGCGGCTGCGCGGTGGCCGCCGGCCTGACCCAGATCATCGGCGGGCGGCAGTCCGGCTGGTGGGGGGCGATGCTGGCGCAGCCCGCGATCGCCGTCGTGCCGCTCACGTTCCTCGTGATGATCGTGATCTCGTTGCTGACCCGGGCGCGGGTGCCGACCGGCGTGGACCGGGCCATGGTTCGGCTGCATCTGCCCGAAGAACTGCTCATGAATCGTTCCTGAGCGCCCGCTCGGCACCGTCGGGGCGCGGGGAACGGCGTCCCACCCCGTCCGGCCGAACGCCGTTCATCGCGCCGGATCATCCGTTCGTCGGATAGCTAAGTGACGTATAGCGACGATTTCAGACCGTTCATCGAGTGCACGTGCCATGCCTCCCTAGCGGCTCCGTTGGGGCCTAGTGTGGTCTTCCGCCGCACACTTCACAGGAGACCCGGCTGGCCGGGTCCGCCGACGGGCCCCGTACCGGGGGGGTGGGGCCCGACGGCGTCACGCTCGGGCGCTGTTGAGCAGTCGGGGGGTTGATCAGCAGCGCCCGAGCCGTGTGGGCCGGGACCCCGCCGTCAGGCGGGTGGCGATGTTCAGCCCTCGTCGCGCAGCCGTCTCAGGGCGTCGATGTCCTTGCGATGCGGGGCGCGGTCGCGTCCCGGCGTCTCGATGATGAACGGCACCCCGGCCACGGCCGGATGGCGGAACAGCGCCGCGAACGCCTTTTCGCCGATGTGGCCGGCGCCGATGTTCTCGTGCCTGTCCCTGGCCGATCCGCACCGGTCCTTGGAGTCGTTGGCGTGGATCAACTTGATCCGGCCGGGGCCGGCGCTGTCGACCAACGCGTCAACGGTCTTCCGCACTCCGCCCGGGGCGGCCAGGTCATGACCGGCCGCGAAGGCGTGACAGGTGTCCAGGCACACGCCAGCGCGCGGATGCCGATCCAGCGCCGCGAGGTAGGAGCCGAACTGCTCGACCGTGGCGCAGAGCATGGCCCCCTGACCGGCCATCGGCTCAAGCAATATGTCGGGCCCGTCGTCGGGGATCTCATCCAGCAGCGGCAACAACCCCTCGCGCACCTGCCGCATCGCGTCTTCGCGGGACTGGCTGACCGCCGAGCCGGTGTGCACGATGACGCCGCGGGCACCGATGGCGGCGCCGCGCACGAGCGCGTGCCGCACCGAGGCGACCGATCGGGCCAGCGTGTCGGCGCTCGGCGAGCCGAAGTTGACGAGGTACGGAGTGTGCACGAAGACCGGGAAGTCGTGCTCGGCGGCGTAGGCGCGCAGCCGTTCGTCCTCGGCCGGCCGGCCCGCGGCGAGTGCCCAGCCGCGCGGGTTGGTGACGAACACCTGGACGGCCTCGGCCCCGATGTCGGCGGCGTATTTGAGGCCGCCGGTGGCCAGCCCGCCGGCGACGGGCACATGGGCGCCGATCGGACTGCGCGCGTTCATGCCGTCATCGCCCCGATGCCGCGCACTCAGCGCACCAGCACGATCCGTGATCCGCGGGGCGCGGGCTGCCCGCCCGCCGGCGACTGGGCGAGCACGCGGTCGCCGGGGGTGCGGCGCCGCACATCCACCCGAAAGCCCGCCGCCTGCAGCGCCTGGGCGGCGTCGCGCACCGGCTGGCCTCGCACGTCGGGAACCGGGATGACGTCCTGCGGGTTGGGCGGGGGAGCGTTGCCGTCGTCGCAGAAGAACCCGAAGATCACGCAGTCTTTCTTGTTGACCTGAAGCGTGATGGTGTCGCCCTGCGAGACGCCGCTGCCGGCGGGCGGGTTCATGCTCAGCACGGTGTTGGGGTTCTTGGCGCGGTCGTCCTGCTCTTGGATCTGTGGGTTGAGGCCGCGCTGCCGGAGCCAGTTTTCGGCGTCCTCGCGCTTCCAGCCGACGAAGTTTTCCAGCTTGATCCCGTTGCTGAGCACGATGGTGACCGGCTCTTCCGGCTGCTGCTTTTCGTGCGCCTCGGGATCGGTGCGCACCACCATGTCCCTGGCCACGGTGTCGGAGTAGTCGCGCTCCACCACGCCGGGTGTCAGCCCGGTCGCCTGCAACTCGGCCTTGGCCTGATCGAGCGTCTTGCCGGTGACGTCGGGCACCTCTATGGGGAAGCGGCCCCTCGACGGGTACAGCGTGACTGTGTCGCCCGCCTTGAAACGCGAGCCCGGCTCCGGGGACACCCGCAGCACGTGGTCTTTGGGGACCTTGGCGTCATAGCTGCCCTTGCCGGTCTTGACGGTCAGCCCCGCGGTTTCGAGCTTGGCCTTCGCGTCCGTCATCGACATGCCGATGACGGACTTGGGGATCTTGTCGTACTGCCCGGACGTTTGGTACCAGGCCGCCCAGACGATGATGCCGACCGCGACGACGCCGAGGAACACGAGCAGGTAGCGGCTGGTGAACAG
>CALAED010000267.1 GCA_937891035.1 uncultured Thermomonosporaceae bacterium
GTCCGTGCCCACCACACCGACTTCACCGGCGCGGTGCTGGCGAACGCGGACCTGTCGGCGAGCTGGCTGTCCCAGGCGCGCCTGACGGGGTGCCGGGCGCCGGGCCTGCGGGCGATTCAGGCGAATTTTCTGGACTGCGATCTGAGCGGCGCTGACCTGACCGGGGCCGACTTCACCGACACCAACTGGACGGGCACCGCCGCCGACACCGCCGACCTGAAAGGCGCGGTGACCGGCGGTCTGCGGGGGCACCGCCCGGGCACCATCTGGATCCCCTGCGCGCCGCGGCACGTAGAGGCGGCGGCGGCCATGGCCGACGAGCGGCAAGCGGCGCGGGTCCGGTGGGCGGACCCGGAGCAGGCGGCCAACCTCGAAGACGTCATCCGTGCGGCCAAACGCGGCGAGGACTGGCAGGACGTTCGCTACCCCCTCAGCGACGGGGACTACACCGATCTGGAGGGCGCGCCGCTGGCCGGCCGCGACCTCAGCGGAACGAACCTGCTCGAGGCCAAACTCACCTACGCCGACCTGTCCGGCGCTGACCTGACGGGCGCGCGGCTGCACTACGTCGAAGCGGTCGGCGCCGACTTCAGCGGAGCCGTCCTCGACCGCGCCGACATCAAGGGCGCGGTGCTGTCCCGGGCCGTCCTCACCCGCGCGCGACTCCAGCGGGCCGTCATCGACAACGTCCTTTTCATCAACGCCGTTCTCGATGGCGCCGACTTCACCGGCGCCACCATCACCCACTCGACGCTGTACGGCGCGTCCCGCGCGGAGACCAACCTCGACCGCGCCACCACCGAGGGTCTTCGCGGCTGATCCGTCCCGCCGAGCGGCCATCGGTCGCGCGCCGGAGTCCGTCGAGCGCGGCGTGGGCCGTAACCAAGGATTGGTGTCGTCCTCACCTGCCCCGGCACGGGAGTACCTCGGACATCGGTCAGCGGGCCGACGGCGCGGCGGGACCGTTTCGAGTTCTTTTGTTGCCTCGCCGCACCGGGCGGGTTATCGAGGTTCAGCGCTGTTGGAAATTCTCTCGTGAGAGGAGAACCCGGATGTTGACCAAGCGTAAGCGGCTTTTCATCTTCGCGGTGGCGATGGGTGCCGCGGGGGCGGTCATCGCCGCCGGAAACGTGGCGACCGCCAGCAATGAGACGCATGGTGCGGACGTCACGGTGCTCGAGCGGCTCACCGGTTACGAAGAAACTCCGCTCGCGGTGTCCACGAACGGCACCGGCCGGTTCCGGGCGAGGATCGACGAAGCCCAGCAGCGGATCACCTACACGGTTAGCTACTCGGGCCTGGAAGGAAGCGTCACCCAGGCGCACATTCACTTCGGTGCGCGAGCGCAAACCGGCGGGATCGCCGCCTTCTTGTGCACCAACCTGGGCAACGGGCCGGCGGGCACGCCGGCCTGCCCCGCCGCTCCGGCCACCGTGTCGGGAACCATCGCGCCGGGCGACGTCCTCGGCCCCAGCGCCCAAGGCATCGCGGCCGGCGAGTTCGCCGAGCTCGTCAAGGCCATCCGCGCCGGTTTCGCGTACGTGAACGTGCACAGCACGCTGTACCCGGTGGGTGAGCTCAGGGCCCAGTTCGACCATCACTGACCAGTTCGACCATCACTGACCAGTTCGACCATCACTGACCAAGTCGGTCGCGTGGCCAGTGGCGCCTGGGGCCACTGGCCACGCGTATGCCGGCCGTCGGGCCCGAGGAGCGGGGTGTGTGACATTGACTCGGGCCGCTTACTCATTGGTAACAAGCGAAAACCGGCGGTCAACTTACTTCTGAGCAAACTTCATGTTTACTCACTGCGGTGGACCCGTTCCGGAGCGGCTTGTGCGCCGGTGAAACCGTGAAAGGCGTATGTACGCTGTCGAAGCGCTTCGATAGCGTCGGCGATGCGCTCTCGACCTCGACGTTCCGCGAAAGAAAGCGTGAGGCGATCATGCATCTCCACCCCCGCTCGCTCCTCACCCACACCGCCGTCGCCGGCGCCTTCGTCCTGGGCATGCTGGGCGTGGCCTCGCCCGCCCAGGCGACGACCACCTGCGAGCCCTTCGGCTCCATCACGATGGGCAAGTACTGGCTCAACAACAACACCTGGGGCGCGAGCTCGGGCACGGGCCAGCAATGCATCTGGGACACGTCGCAATCCGGATCCACCATCGCCTGGGGTACGAATTGGAACTGGTCCGGCCAGTCCAGCCAGGTGAAATCGTTCGACAGCAGCGTGCTTGGCTGGCACTGGGGCTGGAAGAACTCCGGCACCGGCCTGCCCGTGCAGCTGTCGGCCAACCGCAGCGTCAGCAGCGGCTGGCGCTTCCAGCCGCAGGCCTCAGGCACGTTCAACGTCGCGTACGACCTGTGGCTGCACACCATCCCCAACCCCGACTGGAGCAACCAGCCCTCCGACGAGGTCATGATCTGGCTGTACCGTGCCGGCGGCGCCGGGCCGCTCGGCACGCGGGTCGCCACGGCCACCATCGGCGGAGCCAACTGGGACCTGTACGAGGGCAACATCGGCTGGCAGGTCCACTCGTTCGTCCGTACCTCCAACACCACCTCGGTCTCGCTGAACCTCCGGGACTTCCTCAACTACCTGCGGTCTCGCGGTCTGAGCTCCTCGAAGTACCTGACCAGCGTGGAGGCGGGGACGGAGGTGTTCGTCGGGTCCGGTCAGCTCAACACCACCTCGTATTTCACCAACGTCGGGTAACCGGCGAACACGTGCGCCATGCCGTCACCATCGGTGGGTGATCTGCCGGCTGCGCCGCAGGCCCGAACGGCTGTTTTCGTAGGCCGCGCCCGACGCACCTCTCATGCGGGTCATGCGGGTCATGCGGCGACGGGCGATGCGATGAGCCCGCCGGCGCCCGGGGGCCGCCTCGGGGATGGCGGGCCGGCCGCCGGACCGTGGAATGAGATGAGACGAGGTGGTGCGAACGACCGATGCGATCCAGTCGCGGGTGTACTCGCTCGGGGCGGTGGCGAAATCGGCAGCGGCATTCGCCGTGTCGCGGCCGTCAGAACAACACGCGGACGCGGCTGTGAAGCGGTCCTGGAATTCGTGTTGGCGACGTAATAAATTCCGCTCTATGGAATCGACACCCCGGCTAGGCCGCCCACCCCCGGGCGGCACAAATGTGCAGCGTCGCCGTGAGTAGGCGGCCACGGGATCTGCTGCCACGATCGCAGGTGGAGGCGACTTGCCTGCGTTCTTTGCGGGTTGACAGGCACCGTTCTCGGCAAGCTGGAGTTGTCATGACAGCTTCACCAATGTCAGCATGACCGTAAACATATCCGATTGCCAGGGCGGCCTAGATTCGAGCCCCTCCGATTGCGCGCGGACGCCTCAACTTCTGACCCCTCCAAACGTTGTCGCGACACGTTCACCATTGTCAGCACGACCGTAAATGCCGCCATTAACCTAACGGGATGGCACTACTTACTTCGCATACCGTACATATCACCCTATACGTCACCCCATAACTTGTTGCTGCTGATTCCTCGTGGCAAACTACGGGTAATTCCCTACCGATCAATAGCGCACATATCGAGATCAATAGTCTCCCGGGCGGGCGACCGGGGTATTGGGCTTGTCATGCCAATATCCGCTCGGCGATATCGACCGTGGAGGCATCGTGCCCACCCGTAACGTCGGACGCCCGCGGACATTCGAAATGCTCACTTCAGCGGCGCGGTATTCCCGCCGGGATATACCCGGCTGCGCTTGGGAGGAGGCGGCTTTGGCCCGCCTGCCGCCCGATATCAAG
>CALAED010000268.1 GCA_937891035.1 uncultured Thermomonosporaceae bacterium
GATCCGCCGTGACTTCGTCGCTAACGTAAGCCATGAGCTCAAGACGCCGGTGGGTGCGCTGTCGCTGCTCGCCGAGACCGTCGAGGGGGCGGCGGACGACGCCGAAGCCGTACGCCGTTTCGCGGGGCGGATGCAGCAGGAGGCGCTGCGGCTGACCAGCCTGGTCCAGGACCTCATCACGCTCAACCGGATCCAGGGTGACGAGCCGCTGGGCGACCTGCGGCCCGTGTCGATCGACGACGTGTGCGCGGAGGCCATCGACCGGGTCCGGCTCAAGGCGGGGGCCAAGAACATCGAGGTCGCGACCGGCGGTCCGTCGGGGCTGGTGGTACGTGGCGAAGAGGAACTCTTGACCACCGCGCTGCGCAACCTCATCGACAACGCGGTCGCCTACAGCCCGGACAACACCCGGGTCGTGGTCGTCACACGGCAGGCCGAAGATCGGCGTGCCGAGATCAGCGTCACCGATCAGGGGATCGGCATCTCCGAAGGCGACCTCGACCGGATCTTCGAGCGCTTCTATCGTGTCGACCCGGCGCGCTCGCGCCAGACCGGCGGGACCGGCCTGGGACTGGCCATCGTCAAGCACGTGACGACCAAGCACGGCGGTGATGTGACGGTCTGGAGCAAGCCCGGGTCGGGATCGACCTTTACCATGCGGTTGCCGCTCATCAGCGCGACGCCTGGTCGGGACTCTGAGCGGAACACTCGGGACAACACCGTACGGGAGGCCACACCGTGACCCGTGTGCTCGTCGTTGAGGACGAGGATTCTTTCAGCGACGCCCTGTCGTACATGCTGCGCAAGGAGGGGTTCGAGGTCGCGGTCGCGGTCAGCGGTCCCGATGCGCTGGAGGCCTTCGAACGCAATGGCGCCGACCTGGTGCTGCTCGACCTCATGCTGCCGGGCCTGCCGGGCACGGAGGTCTGCCGGGAGCTGCGGTCCCGCTCCAACGTTCCGGTGATCATGCTGACCGCCAAGGACAGCGAGGTGGACAAGGTCGTCGGGCTCGAGTTGGGCGCGGACGACTATGTGACCAAGCCGTTTTCGTCCCGTGAGCTGGTGGCCAGGATCCGCGCCGTGCTGCGCCGCCGCGGCGACGCGGAGGAACTCGCCCCCGCCGTGCTCGAAGCCGGGCCCGTCCGGATGGATGTGGAGCGGCACATCGTCAGCGTCGGCGGGACGTCGGTGCAGCTGCCGCTGAAGGAGTTCGAGCTGCTCGAGGTGTTGCTCCGCAACGCCGGCCGGGTGCTCACCCGCATGCAGTTGATCGACCGGGTCTGGGGCGCCGACTACGTGGGTGACACCAAGACCCTGGACGTGCACGTGAAACGGCTGCGCGCCAAGATCGAGCCCTCGCCGTCCGAGCCGCGCTACATCGTGACCGTGCGCGGCCTCGGCTACAAGTTCGAGCCCTAGCAGGCCGGCGCCGCGCACGAGGAAGCAGGCGGCCGGGAGCTACGAGCCGGGCGACTCCGGGGCCGACTCCGCGGCCGACGGCGCGACCTCCGTGCCGGACGGCGCGACCTCGGTGGGGGACGGGGCGGCCGTTGGCGTGGTGACGGGCGCGGGGGCGTAGGTCGTGTAGGAGCCGTCCCTGGGCACCACGGGCACCGCGACCCTGAGCGCGCCGGCCTTCTCGAACTGCAGCGTCAGGTTGAGCAACTCGCCGCCGCCGAGCGGCATTGCCAGACCCTGGAGGGTGATCAGGGGCGTGGTGACGCCGGCGGGCGATGAGGTGCCAAGCTGCACCAGCCGCTGATAGGGCAGGTCGATGCCGCCGCCCTGGATCTGGACGGCCTGTGCGACGCCGGGAGCGCTGATCCCCACCAGCCGGTCCGGCTGGCCGTCGGCGCTGTCGTTGACGACCGAGGCGTAGAGGGTCGCCGCGGAGCCGGGATTGATTCGCTGCCCGGACGGCGGGCCGAGCACGAAAAGATTGCGCACGGCCACGCCGCTCCTGGTCGTGACGTTCACGCCCTCGGTCAGCTGGGTGGCCTGTGCGGACTGCGGGTCTTCGCCGGCGCCGCAGGCGGACACCGCCGGGATGACGGCGAGGGCTCCGGCGATGCCGACCGCGACCATGCGACGGCTGTAGCGGCTCACGGTCTCGATTTCTCCTCATGCTGCCGTGGTTGATGGGAGCGCGTTGCACGCCGACCGAAGAGTATCGATGCCGGGCCCCGCACGTCCCATTGGGGTGGGGCAGCGGGCCTTGAGTGCGATGGTCGACGCCGCGAGTCGATCACATGGGCGCGAGGGCGGCCTGGCCGGGACGCTGCAACGGCTCGAGATGGGGATCGAACTGCTGACCGGCCTGCGGGCCGACCGCCGCACGGACCACGCCGTCGGTGTGCACGAACAGGGCGGTCAGGCCGTTCGGCCGGTACGTCGAGACGAGCGTGCCGGGGCCGTCGGCGATGACGCGGGCGGCGCTTTTTTTGGCGAGCGCCCGCACCTCGTCGGCCGCGGCCGTCGGCCGCGCGCCCGGC
>CALAED010000269.1 GCA_937891035.1 uncultured Thermomonosporaceae bacterium
CCGAGAGACCTTCCCCGACCTTGGGCTGTTCATCCTCATCCAACTACCGCTCAGGGGCGTCATGTTCCGGCTACGCCGCAAGCGAACGACGCTATTCCCTGCACTCTCCCTGTTGGAGCGGTCAAAACCAATAGGCGGCCGACGCGACTGGGCGCGCTTCGCCACAAGCGAACGGATGGAGTGAAGGTTCGGCCAGACCCGCGGGGGTGTGATCACCCTCAGCTCAACCCGGAAAAGCGATCATCATGCCGCCGGCAAACGGAGATCCGCCCGGAGTCCGCGTGCCCAGTCGGGGACTTCCAGAGTCGGGAGCACCAGAGTCTCGAAGTTCCGGAGAACCGGAGTTCTGGAGGAGTGGTGGTGCCAGTGGGGCGCCCAAGGCACCCAAGACGCACCAAACGGAACGGCCCGCTCTCCCATTGGGGACAGCGGGCCGACCGGTGCTACCTGGTGCTGATCAACGACCCATTGCGGCTTCGAACTCATCCACGATCGACTGTGGGATACGACCGCGTTCGTTCACCTTCTTACCGCGTGACTTCGCCCAGGCTCGGATCTCAGCACTGCGCTCGCGACTGGAAGCGCCACGAGAACGGCGGCGGCGTGCGGTGCCTGCCTTCCTCGCATGCTCGACATAGGGAGTCAGCGAATCGCGCAGCTTCTTTGCGTTGGTGCCGCTGAGGTCGATCTCATAGGTGACGCCATCGAGCGAGAACGATACGGTCTCGTCCGCCTCGCCACCGTCGAGGTCGTCGACGAGAAGCACCTGAACCTTCTGTGCCATGGGGACAGACCTTTCGTCGGAGCAAACCACTTTCTGGTTGCCAAAGATATACTGCTATCCGGTTGGCTGACAATTCAACACCCGGAGACGCAGAACTTTTCTTGAGTGTAACGCACGGTAATCGCCGGATACGAATCGGCCCGGGCACTTAGTCTTCGGCTCGGCCAGGCCCATGTGACTCGCCCGCCGCAGTCAACCCGGCCGAAGATGATCATGCTAGCAGGCCCAATCCAACAGCGTTGGCAATGCCTCCGGTGATTGCCGATCAGCTTCCAGCCTTCGCCCGATGACGGATTAACCCCCAACTAACGCACTTTCCCAACATCTCGTGCGGAATACGCGGTCCCGGACGTCGCGACGGCAGCCGCCGAAGTGCGCGAGACCGGGAGGGGCCCGGCTACGCGGCATCGCGTGGATGGTATACCGCGACGAAATCCGTGGCGGCTCTGCCGATGAGGCCATGTCGCCAGGCCCGGCGAGTTGAGCTATAAGCCCCCACCGGCCGCGGCAACGGCGTGGTAAACGCCGCTTGGTGCGGCTCCTTCGCCGTCCGCATGGGGCATGCCGGGTCCTGAGTATTCGGAGCTTGGCGCCGCGCCCGGGCGGTATAAGAGACTTCCGCACCGGCGACCGATCTGTAAGAACAGGCGAACGCAAGGCGGGCCTTGTGCGGCCCGTGGCAGGATCCGGAGCGCGACGCCCCCAACAGAACGGATGCGCCTTCGATGTTCTATGCGGACCTGCACATCCACTCCAAGTACTCAAGGGCCTGCAGCCGAGACTGCGACCTTGAGCATCTCGCGTGGTGGGCGGCGCGCAAGGGCATCACCGTGCTGGGCACCGGAGACTTCACACACCCCGCCTGGGCTGCGGAGTTGCGCGAGACGCTGGTGCCGGCCGAACCGGGGTTGTTCCGCCTGCGCCCGGAACTCGAACGCCGCGTCGCCCGCACCTTGCCGGCCGGCTGCCGCCGGCCGATGCGTTTTCTGCTCTCCGTCGAGATCTCCACCATCTACAAGAAGGACGATAAGACCCGCAAGGTGCACCATCTGCTATATGCACCCGACTTCGCAGCCGCGGAGAGTATCACGAACGCTCTGGCGAAGATCGGGAATCTCGCCTCGGACGGTCGTCCGATCCTGGGCCTCGACTCACGTCATCTTCTCGAGATCACACTAGAGAGCGATCCGGGATCGTACCTCATACCCGCGCATGCTTGGACACCATGGTTCTCGGTTCTGGGCTCCAAGTCGGGTTTCGACGCAGTTGCTGATTGTTACGGGGACCTTGCGGAGCATGTGTTCGCGATCGAGACCGGGTTGTCATCAGATCCCGAGATGAACTGGCGAGTGGCGTCGCTCGACCGCTATCGCCTGGTCAGTAACTCCGACGCGCACTCCCCACCGGCACTCGCCCGCGAAGCCTCCGCGTTCGATACTCCCCTCGACTATTACGCGATGCGCAGGGCGTTGGTGACGGGCACGGGCTATCGGGGCACGGTCGAGTTCTTTCCCGAGGAAGGCAAGTATCACCTCGACGGTCATCGAAAATGCTCCGTACGGCTCGAACCGAGCGAAACCCGAAGGCTCGATGGGCGTTGCCCCGAGTGTGCACGGCCGCTCACGGTAGGCGTACTCAATCGCGTCGAAGAACTGGCATCGTATCCGGCCGGACGCCGGGCGCCCGGGGCGGCCGACTACCAAAACCTCGTACAGCTACCGGAAATCGTCGCCGAGATCCGTGGGGTGGGGCCGCGTAGCAAGACCGTTCTCGGAGAGATCGCATCGCTCGTCGCCGCGCTCGGTCCTGAATTGTCGATCCTGTCGGACGTTCCGCTCGATGAGATACGGCGTACCGGAGGCGGTCCGCTTGCCGAAGCGATCGACCGGCTGCGGCGCGGAGAAGTGATCCGTGAGGCGGGTTACGACGGCGAGTACGGGATCATCAGATTGTTCCAACCCGGTGAACTCAACAGCGCGACGATGTTCGATGTGCCCGACGCTCTCTTCGACGTCGACACGGCCGTCTCGACCGCTGTCGACCGCGCTGTCGAAACCGCCGACGCCGACGCGGTTATCGCCGCCGAAACGGGTGCCACTGAGGCCGCGACGCCCGCTGAGGCCGCGGCGCCCGCCGCCGGTTCCGCCGCCCCCCTTGATGCCGCTCCCGATGCCGCGGCGCCGGGTCCGCCGGGACGTCCGGCCGACCCGTTTCTCGGCGGGCTCGACCCCGAGCAGCGAGCGGCGGCGGCGCATCCGGCCGGTCCGCTGCTCATCATGGCCGGACCCGGCACGGGCAAGACCCGTACCCTCACCCGCCGGATGGCCCACCTCGTACGCGCACACGGGGTCGCGCCTGAGCGCTGCCTGGCGATCACGTTCACCCGCCGGGCGGCAGAGGAAATGCGCGAGCGGCTGCATGCGCTGCTGCCGGCGGACGCGGCGCGGATCACAGTCACCACGTTTCACGGGCTCGGCGCCAAGATCCTGCGCGAGCAACACGAACGGGCCGGCCTGTCGCCGCACTTCCGCATCGTGGACGAGACCGCCGACCCCGCCGACCCCGCCGCCCAGCACCCTGACGGCGCCCCCCACGCCGACGACGCCGTCACCTTCCAAGAGCTGCTCGAGCTGCCCGTACGACTACTGACCAAAGAGCCCGACCTCGCCGCCGGCTATCGAGAGCGCTGGCCGTGGATCAGCGTCGACGAATACCAAGACGTCGACGAGACGCAGTACGCCCTGCTGCGGCTGCTGAGCACCGAAGACGGCAACCTGACCGCCATCGGCGATCCGGACCAGGCCATCTACTCCTTCCGCGGCGCCGACGTCGGATTCTTCCTGCGCTTCGCTGCCGACTTTCCGGGCGCGACGACCGTACAGCTCGGCCGCAACTACCGGTCGAGCCGGACCATCGTGCGCGCCGCTGTCCAGGCGATCGCGCCGGCCAGCCTCGTCCCCGGGCGGGCGCTCACCGCGCAGCAGGCGGGAGCCGCGCAGCGCATCGGGATCTTCGCGGCGGCCGACCCGCGGGCCGAGGCCGAGTTCGTCACCCGTACGATCGACCGGCTGCTCGGCGGCACGTCTTTTCATTCCCTCGACTCAGGCCGCGCCGATGGCCATCACCACGACATCGACTTCTCGGATATCGCGATCCTGTACCGGACCGACGCGCAGGCCGGCCCGATCATGGAGGCGCTGACCCGCGCCGGCGTGCCGTACCAAAAGCGCTCCCACGATCGGCTCGTGGCCCGCCCTGGCGTCCGCGAGCTCGCCGGCGAACTCCGGCACCACGACGCCGGGCCGCTGCCGCGCCGGCTCGAGCGGGCCGTGGCCGCGCTGACCGCGACGCGGCCCGAGCGGGAGGTCGAGCTGCGCTCGGCCGTGGAACTGCTGGCGCCGCTCGCCGCGCGCTGCGGCGACGATCTCGAGGCGTTCCTCGGCCGGCTGGCGCTCGGCGCCGAGGTGGACGCCTACGATCCGCGCGCCGACTCCGTCGCGCTGCTCACCTTGCACGCGGCCAAGGGGCTGGAATTCTCCGTCGTGTTCCTCGCCGGCTGCGAGGACGGCCTGCTGCCGCTGTGGCTGCCGGGTGCCGACGATCACGACCAGGCGGAGGAGCGGCGCCTGTTGTTCGTCGGGATGACCCGCGCGCGCGACCGGCTCTATCTGTCCTACGCGCGGCGCCGGGCGCGGTTCGGCCCGGAGCGGGAGACCGGGGCCTCGCCGTTCCT
>CALAED010000270.1 GCA_937891035.1 uncultured Thermomonosporaceae bacterium
AGTGGCTTCACCAGCAGAACACACCACTTGGACCCCTTGGCCAATGCGATGAAGTCACGTAACCATGAATACAAATGCCAAGGTCTCCGCTACACGAAGCAAGACAGAGACGACTCGTAGATAAATAGAAAAAAGGGGGGAGACACCATAAGACGAATCACGCAAGGTCAGCGTCGACCGAGAGACACTGAGGCTGTGACGACTTCCCCACAAGGGATCAATAATGCCTGGGTGGGGTAGCTCTGCTCGTCATGTGGCTGCCGGGCAATCGTCGCCCGACCGCGACCAAGCACACGACCAGAATCCGTACGGGAGAACAGAGCATCGATGAGCAGCGAGTACGTGGGGGTTTTGGGTGAACATCGGCAAGGACGAACACCCACGCCTGTGCCTTGATGCGGCGGGCAAAGCGGTCGTATGACATGCCGCTGCCTCACGATGAAGCCCAGCTGCGGGCCCCACTGTTCGAGCGGCTCGCCCCCCCTTTAATGGTGGTCGACCAGCCCGCTTCGATCGGCGCGCTTGGCCGGTGGGCCGGGTCGCCCGGGCCACGACCGGGGAGGTGGCATCCCCTTGGGGGGGACTCGGGTAGGCAGGTTCTCATCTCTACCCTCCGGCCGCCTATTGTGCTGCCGGAGGATCACTGAGGTCGTTGGGGAGCTCAGACTGCTGAGCGGGCTCACCATGTCCGTTACCGCTGTGTGTGGGGTGCTGGCCGGCCAGTTCCCAGGCCAGCGCGGCGGCTGCCAGCCCAACACCCAGAGGAAAGGCCCAGCTGGGATGGATAACGACGGACCCGCTGGCGACTGCGGCGGCCAGCAATGCGATCACTACCCGCCAGCGCTTTTGGGTGTGTTTGCCGTTAGCCCGACGCTGGACCGTTGGGTGGATCAAGCGCGTTAGGCTGTCAGCCAGCGTGGCGGAGAGCCGATGTCGTAGTCTCATAGAGAACCGGACCTCTTCGGAGATGTGTCTGGTTTGGTAACTGGCGGCTCCCTGTTGGCGCAGGGGGCCGTCGCCCGTTACGGGCGACGCCCTGATGAGCCGGTTTTGGCAATCGACCCGAGCCTCTTTATCCCCTTCTTTCTGATTTTTTCGGTAACACAACGGTGCTGTCCACGAGGGAAAGTGAGATCTCGTGTACTGGTTGGGGGAGAGGTTCGCGCCGGTGGTGCTTGCCCTTGATGGATTGCAACCGATGCTTGCGGGCGATCCGGTCGGCTGCGGAGTCCAGTGCACGGTCGAGATCGTTGTCGTCGAGGATCGGTAGGTTGAGGTCGGCTTGTTCCTCGACCACGCTGGTTCGTACGGCGAGCTCGCACTCGTCGGCCAGCGAATGGGCCAGCTCCTCGAAGAGAGCTCGAAGCGTGTCGTCCTTCACCTGCCGCTCCTTTTCTCCTGGGAGCCCCGTAGGGGCCTCAGTAGCTTGCGGAGTTTGGTGCGTGCCTTATACAAGTGCGCGCAGACGGTACCGCGCGCGATCTGTAGGTCGTCGGCGATGCTCTTGGTATCTTGGTCCAGAAGGTAGTACCGGACAACAACATCGAATTGGGCCTGGGGCAGCTGGTCCAGTGCCCAACTCAACATCATGCGCGTCACGGCTCGGTCCTCGATGGCCGGGCCCTTATCGGGTTCACCGATGAGCTCGCTTATCTCCGCCGGTTGCTCTGGTATGTGTAGCCGGCTCGCCAGGTTAAAGGCGATGGCCGTGACGTAGGCGCTGGGCTTGTCAGCGGCGCAGACCCGTTGCCATTGGCGGAACGCGATGAGCATGGTCTCTTGAGCGATGTCCTCGGCGAGCTTGTGATCTTGCACCTTTCGGCGCAGGACCAGCACCAGCCGCGGGTAAGTCTCGACGAAGAAGTTGGGGAATTCACCGAGCAGGCAGCTGACGTGGACGCTGGCGACATCACAACGCCCCCGGTGGGTCAGTAGGTCATCGGTGTCCGGGGGGCACATCGCAGACGCCCGATCCGGGACCGGTGCGGGCAGAACCCCGACCGGTCGGTCCCGTGAGTCCGCGTCACCCAACGATGGAGTCAAGTTCTCACCCCTCAATGATCCAGTGGGCTCCACACCCGCATTGGCGCACCGTCCGGAGGCAAGGTGAGCACACAGGGTGGACACGCCCGGGAGCCGCCCAAGAAGGTGGTCGACCTTCGGTGCCAGCCGATTATTGGCTGGGGGAGGCAGAACGAGGTGCACTGCCAAGCCCCGCGATCTCCACAGGCTTACACCAGTAAGAGTGGGTCAAAACAAGCATCGATTTACTGCAAACCCGGCTGTGATCGGACCAGCATCGTTCCGTGATCTCGTCGAAACGGAAAGTCCCAGTCGTCGGCAACAGTTACAGGGTTCCTAACCTGCCTGACCTGGACAATCTTGATTTCGCGTGTTTTGTGACCTTGCGTCTTGATCAATAGAGACATGCATTTGCACGTGCATCCGCAAGACTGTGAGTGCCTGACGGTAGGCCAGGCTTACGACGCAGTTAGGAGTCTTGGTTACGTTCGAGTAAGAATGGTGGATTTGTCAGGAATGTGGTCGGGCCCGTCGACGTAAAGGCTCTCCCCGGTTTCACCGAGCTCAGCACCGGCATGGCGAGGAGGCTTTGCCGGCTGGACTTTGACGAGCTGGTGTGCGGCTTGTTGGTGTCGTCGAGGGCAGGCGGGCGTGTGGTTGGTGGCCTGCTGCAGGTTGATGCCCGCCCTTGGCGGCGTGGCGTAGTCCGCCACTGCGCGTCGGCCGCCTGAGGCCTTGGACCGACCCATGGAAGGATCACAGGATCATCGGCCGAAACGATATGCGCCCAAAGCTCAGTGATCAGCGCTTTTCGCTGCTCCAACTGCGCCGACAGCTCCACCACCAGCACCGCGGGGGACTGCTCATTATGACGGCTGCGGAGCGGCGCCCCCACCATGATCGACAGCTGAGCAAGCAAGATCAAACCGGACAGGGTCATCGGACCTTGGACCAGTCACTCCGGGGTCACAGTCAGGGTGCCTGTCTGGAGGGCCTTGCCGAGAGGCATCGGCGCGATTACCTGGACGGTGCGCTGATATCCGCGGTGGGTGTGGGCGGTGAGCTCGTTGTTGTGGTCTGCGGCGGCGTTCAGGGCGTTGCTGATCGCGGCGGTGGCGTTGTTGTGTGCGTCGCCGCTGTCGATGCCGTCGACGTCGGCGATCACGGTGAGGGCCACTCGGTGACGGCTCAGTCTCGAGTCATCTGGCGTCGGGCTGGGGTCGCGCTGTTGTTGAGTCATCTGTCGTGCCTTTCCTGAGTGCGTGAGAGCGGGGTTGGGCTGCGCCGCTTGTATGGCTGGGGGCTTTGGGGGCGCCTTGGGCCAGTCGAAAACCGGTCCAAGGCGCGGAGCGTCAATGCACGGGGAGTGTCAGGTGTGGCGGAGGGCGTGGGCGGCGGCTTTGCCGATGGTGTTGGCGGCTTCGGCGGGGTCGTCCAGGGTGAGGAGGTGCGCGCCGGTCATGGGGTCGGTGCGGTGGTCGAGGCCGAGCCACAAGACGCCGCAGCCGGTGGCGGTGAGGCCGTCGATACGTTGTTGCCCGCGGGTGCATTGGTCGGGGAGGAAGTGGCCGTCGGAGACGATGACGAGGAGCCGGGCGGCTCCGGGGCGGGGGAGTTCGGCGGCGGCCTCAAGGGCGTCGATGGCCTCGGTGAAGCGTTCGGTGCCGTCTGCGGCGTCAAATTCGCAGACCTTGGCGGGGACCTGGCCGGGGTGGGTGACCGGGCGGACGTGGGCGCCGAAGATGACGGTGGCCGAGCGGGCGTCGCCGATGTGGGAGACGGCGCGGGCCATGATCCAGGCGGCGGAGGCGACGGGGCCGGCGAGTTCGTACATCGAGCCGGACACGTCGCAGGCGATCGCCACCCGCAGCGGCGGGGACGGCACGTGCCGGTGGATGGTGCGCTGGAACGGCTGCGCGGTCGGGACGGCTCCAGCAGCGCGTTGGGCCTCAGCGGCCAGGGCTTCACGCATCCGCAACCGGCCGGGCGGGGTGGCGGAGGTGGTGTAGATGGCGGTGCGTTCGCGGTGGGCCGCGGCGCGCAGGTGACGGGCCAGCTTGCGGGCGGCGGCTTGTTCGGCCGTGGTGGGCGGGCGGGTGCCGGTGATCCGGGTGTCCCCGACCCGACCGGAATCGGCATCAGGGTAGGGGTTGGGGGTGAATACGCGGGCGGCGGCGTCCCGTGCACGTTTGTGGGCCGCTTTTTCTTTGCGCCGCCTTGTCTTCTTATCCGGGTCGACTGGGGGTGGGGGTGGGGCGTCGGCGCTGGCCACGGCACCTAGCGTGGAGGTGATCGCCGCAGCGAGCGGCGACGGCCCAGCCGACGACTCCTCGCCGGGTTTGGGGGCTGGTGGGGGCTGGTCGGGGTCAACGCCGATGATGCGGCACCAAAACCGGCCCAGCGCCAGCATCCGTTCACCGTCGTTGTCGGCGGTGGCGTGCGCGACCTTCCACACGATGGACAAGGCCGCCACCTTGTCGCTGCCGAGAATACGGGTGATGATCTCGGCCAACGTGCTGGTTTCATCGGAATCGAGGACCCCGGCGTCCACGCGGGCGAGTAGCAGCGCGGCAGCGCGGGCGGCGTCCCACGGGGTCATCGCCGCGTGCGGAACCGCCGGGGCAGTCGACCTCATCCCAGGCTCTGGCGTCGGCTCCGCACTCCGTGCCGCACCAGACGCCGCCGCACCAGACGCCGCCGCACCAGACGCCGCCGGGCCGGGCGTCGCCGATGGCGCGGTGCTGGGCACCGGGGTGGGCGTCGTCGAGCCGGAGGTAGGCGCGTGGGTGGGGGGTGAGGTGAAGTCGGTGAGGATGAGCTGTTGGACGCATGCGCGAAGCCAGCGCCGGTCGGCGGGGCGGCCGCGGAGGTGGACGGCTTCGATGCGGGATTCTTCGAGTAGTTCGGCGGCCTCGGCGCCGGCGGTGCCGGCCGCCGTCTTGGG
>CALAED010000271.1 GCA_937891035.1 uncultured Thermomonosporaceae bacterium
AAAGGTCACCGGCACCCGGATCCGGTTCTGGCCGGACCGGCAGATCTTCCTGCGCGACGCGACCTTCGGCACCGAGCAGGTGCTCGACCGGATGCGGCAGACCGCCTTCCTCGTCCCCGGCCTGTCGATCTCGGTACGCGACGAGCGCGGCGTGGAGCCGGTCGCCGAGACCTTCCGGTTTGCCGGCGGCATCAGCGAGTTCTGCGAGCATCTCGCCCCCGACCAGCCGGTGTGCGACGTGCTCCGGATCCAGGGGCACGGGCACTTCACCGAGACGGTTCCGGTGCTCGACGATCAAGGTCACCTGACCCCGACCGACGTCGAGCGCGACCTCGAGGTCGACGTCGCGCTGCGCTGGGGCACCGGATACGGCACGATCACCCGGTCGTTCGTCAACGTCATCGCCACCCCCAAGCACGGCACCCACGTCGCCGGCTTCGACCGCGCGCTCGTCCGCACGCTCAACGAGCAACTGCGCGCCACCCGGTTGCTCAAAAACGGCGACGAGCCGGTGCTCAAGGAGGACGTCCTCGAAGGGCTCACCGCCGTGGTCACCGTACGGCTGCCGGAGCCGCAGTTCGAGGGGCAGACCAAAGAGGTGCTCGGCACCTCGGCCGCCACCCGGATCGTCTCGCAGATCGTCGGCAAGGAGCTGCGCGAGGCGTTCGAAAGCCCCAAGCGCGGGCAGCGCGCGCCGATGCGGGCCGTCCTGGAAAAGGTCGTCGCCGCGGCCAAGACCCGCATCGCCGCCCGCACCCAGCGCGACACCCAGCGCCGCAAGAACGCCCTGGAAAACTCGGCGCTGCCGGCCAAGCTGGTCGACTGCCGGACGACCGACGACCGCAGCGAGCTGTTCATCGTCGAAGGCGACTCCGCGCTCGGCACCGCCAAGCTGGCGCGCAACTCCGAGTTCCAGGCGCTGCTGCCGATCCGCGGCAAGATCCTCAACGTGCACAAGGCATCGGTCGCCGACGTGCTCAAGAACGTCGAGTGCGCCGCCATCATCCAGGTGCTCGGGGCCGGGTCGGGCCGTACGTTCGATCTCGACCAGACCCGCTACGGGCGAGTGATCGTCCTCGCCGACGCCGATGTCGACGGCGCGCATATCCGCACCTTGCTGCTGACCCTCTTCTACCGCTACATGCTTCCGCTGCTCGAGGCCGGGCGGGTCTTTTCCGCCGTGCCGCCGCTGCACCGCATCGAGCTCACCCGGCCGAAGAAGGGGCAGGACAAGTACATCTACACCTACTCCGACAGTGAGCTGCGGCGGCGGCTGGTCGAGCTTGAACGTCGCGGCCAGCCTTGGAAGGAGCCGGTGCAGCGCTACAAGGGCCTCGGCGAGATGGACGCCGACCAGCTGGCCGAGACCACCATGGATCCCCAGCACAGGATGCTTCGCCGGATCCGCATCGAAGACGCCGAAGAGGCCGCGCAGATCTTCGACCTGCTGATGGGCAGCGACGTCGCCCCGCGCCGCGAGTTCATCGCCGCCGGTGCCGCCGAACTCGACGCCGATCGCATCGACACCTAGCCAGTGCGGTGTCCACCAACGTTCACCGGAGCCGCGGCCCGCGACGATGAGCGCGAACGCTCGGCGACGACGCGGCCATGGCTTATGGACACCGCCCCAGCCCATACTCATCGCTCAATGCCGCGGCCCGGATGCGCCGGGGGAGGGTCACGCGCCGACGACTGGTGAGTGCGGGCGAGTGCCTCACGAACGGGGCCGGCGGATCCCGTTAAGACACCATGGGCCAGTCAGCCGATGGGCCAGACCCCGTCGGGAGGCGCTCGGCTACATCCTCACTGTCAGTCGACGCACAGGCAGAACGGATGCCCCGCCGGGTCGAGGAAGACCCGGAAGTCGCCGTTTTCGCTCGGTTGAACGTCGGCCTTGATCGCGCCGAGGGCGACCACCTGCTTTTCCGCCGCGTCCAGGTCGTCAACGGTCACGTCGAGGTGGAGTTGCTGCGGATGCTCGGGGTCGGGCCAGCGCGGCCGGCGATAGTCGGCGACCCGCTGAAAGCACAGTCGCGGCTCACCATCGTGCGACAGCGTGACCCACCCGTCCTCGGCGTCGTAGTCGGCGTACACGATCTCCCAGCCGACCAGGGCGCGGTAGAACTCGGCGAGTACCCGCGTGTCCGGGCAGTCGAGCACGATCGAGCGCATGCGCGCGATGCCGGCCATCGAGACCTCCTTAGTCGATCAGTCCGCCGGGAAAGTGGCCACCCTAGCCGGGTTCGTTGCCGGGCTTCCACTTGATGTTGCAGCCGAGGCTGGGCGCGTGCGGCTCCGGCACCGGCCGGCCGGCGAGCACATCGTCGAGCGCGGCGCGCAGTGTGGCGCCGTCGGCCGGGACGTCGTTGCTCGGGCGCGCGCCGTCGAACTGACCCCGGTACGCCAGCCGCCGATCGGCGTCGTAGACGAAGAAGTCCGGCGTGCACGCCGCCCGGTAGGCCGCGGCGACCTCCTGGGTCTCGTCGACCAGGTAGGGGAAGGTGAACCCGGCTCGCTTGGCCTGCTCCGCCAAGTGCGCCGCGTCGTCGTCGGGGTGGTTCGCGACGTCGTTGCTGCAGATGCCGACCGTGGCGACGCCGCGATCGGCGTAGGAAGCGGTGACCGAGCCGATGCCGGCCTCGACCCGCCGCACGTACGGGCAATGGTTCGACAGGAAGATCACCAGGAGCGCGGGCGCCCTGGAGAAGTCGGCGAGCGCGACCTTGGGGCCGGTGATCGAGGGCAGCGTGAAGTCGGGAGCAGGCGTACCGATGGGAACCATGAACGAGTTAACGGCGACCATGACGGCATTCTCCCCCGTCTACGTCCACGCGGAACCATGTGATCACGGCGGTGGGATACGCCGCGGACCGGCGCATACGCCGAACTCGCTACTCCTCCAAAGGCGGTTGATCGGCTGGTTCGGCGTCCGCGGCGGCATCGGCCGCGGAACCCGCGTCCGTGGGCGGGGCGGTCGAGCCGATGGGGCCGCCGACGCCGGCGACGGCGGACCTCAGGCGTTCGCCGGAGCCGTCCCGGCGGCCGATCTCGGTCGGCAGCTGCACCGGCTTGCCGGTCGGGCCGGCGGCACGCGCGGGGGCGGGGCCGGCCCAGCCGAGCAAGAGCACGTCTTCGCCCTTGAGGAAGCGGTGCGCCCGTACGCCGCCGGTGGCGCGGCCCTTGGCCGGGAAGTCGGCGTAGTTCGCGACCTTGGCGGCGCCGAGCTGGGTGCCGGGCAGCGCGTGCGACGAGCCGGCGATGGTGACGACGAGCGAGTAGTAGGCCGCGTCGACCGCGCCGAACCAGATGACCCGGGCGCCGGCCGACAGCCGGATGCCGGCCATGCCCCCGGCCGGGCGCCCCTGCGGACGTACTCCCGCCGCCGGGAAGCGCAGCAACTGCGCGTCGCTCGTGATGAACACCAGGTCTTGATCGGTGGACTCGAGCTGGACGGCACCCACCACGCGGTCGCCGCCCTCAAGCCCGATGACCTCGAATTCGTCGCGATTGGCGGGAAAGTCGGGTTTGATCCGTTTGACCACGCCCTGCTCCGTACCGAGCGCGACCCCCGGCCCCTCGACGTCGAGCGCGCCGAGCCCCACGATCGCCTCACCGGACTCGAGCACCACGAACTCGCTGACCGGGGCGCCGCCGGCCAGCGACGGCGGCGTGGCCGACGTCGGCAGCGCGGGCAGATCAAGGACGTCGACCCGGATCATCCGGCCCGCCGACGTGACCGCGCCGACCTGGCCGCGCGCCGTCGCCCACACCGCGGACACCAGCACGTCGTGCGGTGCGCGCGGACCCTCGGCCGGTAGCGGCTCCGCGCCGCTCGTCCGCGCCAGCAGCCCGGTCGATGACAGCAGCACCAGACACGGTTCGTCGGCGACCTCGAGCGGCACCGCCGCCGTCTTGGCCTGCCCGGACGACTCCAGCAGGACCGTACGGCGCGGCGTGGCGAACTCGGCGGCGACATCGCCCAGCCCGGCGGAGACGACCCGGCGCAGCCGCTCCTCGGATTCGAGGATCTCGGTCAGCTCGGCGATCTCGCGGACCAGCGTGTCCTTTTCCTTGTCCAGCTCCAGCCGGTCATAGCGGGTCAGCCGGCGCAGCGGAGTGTCCAGGATGTACTGCGCCTGCACCTCCGACAGCTCGAAGATCTCCATCAGCCGCTGTCTGGCCTGCGCCGAGTCGTCGCTGGCGCGGATGACCTGGATGACCTCGTCGATGTTGAGCAGCGCGATCAGCAGGCCCTCGACCAGGTGCAGCCGGTCCTGGCGTTTGCGCCGCCGGAACGCGCTGCGCCGCCGGACGACTTCGATGCGGTGGTCGACGTAGACCCGCAGCAGGTCGCGCAGGCCGAGGGTGCGCGGCTGCCCGTCGACGAGAGCGACGTTGTTGATGCCGAACGACTCCTCAAGCGGCGTCAGCCGGTAGAGCTCCGCAAGCACCGCCTCCGGGTGGAAGCCGCTCTTGATCTCGATGACGAGCCGTAGCCCCACGTTGCGGTCGGTGAGGTCCTTCAGGTCGGCGATGCCGGCGATCTTCTTGGCGTTGACGAGATCCTTGATCTTGGCCTTGATGCGCTCCGGGCCCACCGCGTACGGCAGCTCGGTGACCACGATGCCCTTGCGCCGTGGCGTGACGTTCTCGATGTGCGCGGTGGCCCGGGTGCGGAACGTGCCGCGACCGGTCTCGTACGCGTCGCGGATGCCTTCGAGGCCCACGATCTTGCCGCCGGTGGGCAGGTCGGGGCCGGGAACGAAGCGCATCAGATCGTCGAGCGTGGCGTCCGGATTGTCGATGAGGTGGCGCGCGGCCGCGATGACCTCGCCGAGGTTGTGCGGCGCCATGTTGGTCGCCATGCCGACCGCGATGCCGGAGGCTCCGTTGACCAGCAGGTTGGGGAAGGCCGACGGCAGCACGTCGGGCTCGGTCTCCTGGCCGTCGTAGTTGGGTCGGAAGTCGACGGTGTCCTCGTCGATGCCGGCGACCATGAGCATCGCCGCGCGTGACATCCGCGCCTCGGTGTATCGCATCGCCGCTGGGGCGTCGTCGCCGCCGATCGAGCCGAAGTTGCCGTGCCCGTCGACGAGCGGCATCCGCATCGACCACCACTGGGCCATGCGTACCAGCGCGTCGTAGATGGCGCTGTCGCCGTGCGGGTGCAGCTTGCCCATGACCTCGCCGACGACGCGGGCGCATTTGACGTGCCCACGATCGGGACGCAGGCCCATCTCGTTCATCGAATACAAGATGCGCCGCTGTACGGGCTTGAGCCCGTCCCGGGCGTCGGGCAGCGCCCGCTGATAGATCACCGAGTAGGCGTACTCGAGGTAACTGCCCCGCATCTCCTCGGAGACGTTGACGTCGACGATGTTCTCTTCGAAGTCGGGCGGGGGAGGGGTCTGCGAGCCACGTCGTGCCATGCCTGCCATTGTGGCGTGCCGCGCGGACGTTTCGTGCCGCCCGCCCCCGGCGTGCCGCGCTCCCGTCACATGACATATCCGGATTCGCGGGGTACGTTGCCAGCTCTCCGCGATCGCGGATCGGGAGAGCGCGAGAGGGAAGATCGGGAGGCCGGGAGATCGGAGGAGCGGATGCCGGTCATCGACGCCCACCAACACTTCTGGAATCTGGAGCAGGTCTCCTACCCCTGGCTGACGCCCGATCTCGCCCCGATCTACCGGAACTTCGAGCCGCCCGACCTGGAACCGCTGCTGCGCGCCGCCGGCGTCGACCGGACCGTAGTGGTGCAGGCGGCCGACTCCTATGCGGACACCGACGCGATGCTCGCCCGGGTCGACGCCCACCCGTGGATCGCGGCCGTCGTCGGGTGGGTGCCGCTGAACCGGCCGGACGAGGCGGCCGCGGCCATCGGGCACTACCGCGCGCATCCGGCGTTCGCCGGGGTCCGGCATCTGATCCACGACGATCCCGACCCCGACTGGGTGGTCCGGGACTCCGTCATCGAGGGCCTCCGCATCCTGGCGGCGGCCGACCTGACCTTCGACCTGGTCGGGGTGCTTCCCCGGCATTTGGAGCACGTCATCACGCTGGCCGAGCGGGTGCCGGGGCTGCGCATCGTCATCGACCATCTGAACAAGCCGTTGATCAGGGAGAGGGGCTGGGAGCCGTGGGCCACGCTGCTGGCCCGCGCGGCCGAATGCCCCACCGTCTACGCGAAGATCTCCGGGCTCAACACGGCCGCGGATCCTGAGCGGTGGACGGCCGCCGATCTGCGGCCGTACGTCCAGCACGCCATCGAGGTCTTCGGGCCGCAGCGGCTGATGTTCGGCAGCGACTGGCCGGTCGCCAACCTGGCCGGCGACTATGCCAAGGTGTGGCGCGAGACCAACGCCGTGCTCACCGATCTCCGTCTCCCCGAGCCCGACCGGGCCGCCATCCTCGGCGAAACCGCCGGCGATTTCTACCGCATCACCCGGTGATCGCACGGCCTGGAAGCGATGGCTACCGTCCGGTATCCACAGGAGCAGGCTCAGTTCCCCTCCGCGGCCACCGACTGATAACAAGGACCGCATGACCCACTCGCCTGAGTCTTCCGCCGAACTCGACAGCGGCGACCCCGGGGCCGCTCGCGCCGGCGACGGCCCGGGCGATGACGTCCTTTCCCGTGTCCGTTCCGGTGCCGAGGTCGGCTCCGGCGAGTTGTTCGACACGGCGCAGCGGTGCCTGCGCGCGCTCGCGGGGGAGGCGGCGCGGCTGCGCGACGACCAGTGGACGGCGATCCGCGCGCTGGTCGTCGACCGACGGCGGGCGCTGGTCGTGCAGCGCACCGGCTGGGGCAAGTCGGCGGTCTACTTCGTGGCGACCGCGCTGCTGCGAGCGCGGGGCGCGGGGCCGACGGTAATCGTGTCGCCGCTGCTGGCCCTGATGCGCAATCAGATCGACGCCGCCGGCCGGGCCGGCATCCACGCCCGCACGATCAACTCCGCCAACACCGAGGACTGGGAGCAGATC
>CALAED010000272.1 GCA_937891035.1 uncultured Thermomonosporaceae bacterium
GCAAGGTCATCGTGATTGATCCGGGGCACAACGGCGGAGACGCGAAGCACCCGGAGATCGTGAACAAGCTCGTCGACGTCATCACCAAGCGCAAGCCCTGTGACTCGACCGGCACCGCGACCCCCTCCGGGTATACCGAGCACGCCTTCAACTGGGACGTCGCCAAGCGGCTCGCCAAGCGGCTGCGGGCCAAGGGCGCCAAGGTTTTCCTCACCCGCACCAGCGACACCGGAGTCGGGCCCTGCATCACCGAGCGCGCCGCCATCGGCAACCGGCACAAGGCCGACGCCGCCCTGTCGATCCACGCCGACGGCGCCGCGAAGGGCGCCCACGGTTTCCACATCATCCAACCGGCGCCGATCAAGGGGCACAACGAGCACATCGTGCCCGACTCCAAGAAGCTGGGCCGCGCGATCCGCGACGCCTACCGGGAGGGGACCGGCATCCCGTACTCCACCTACCGGGGCACCGAGGGCATCGACGTTCGCGACGACCTGGGGGGCCTCAACCTCTCGACGCGGCCCAAGGTCTTCATCGAGTGCGGCAACATGAAAAACCCCCGTGACGAGGCCAAGCTGGAAAGCGCGTCGTTCCGTGAGCGCATCGCACGGTCACTCGCCGACGGTTTCACCGACTACTTCGCCTGACCCGCAAGCCAGACCACCCAGCGTGTGCCTCTTTTGGTCGTCGGAAATCCGCTAACGGGGCCGCAGGCGGACGGCGAGATCTCGGTGGATCTTGTACGGCCACAGCGGGCCGCCGTAGATCAGGCCCGTGTACGCCTGGACCAATGTGGCGCCGGCCCGCAGGCGTTCCCACGTGTCGTCCGCGGTCTCGATGCCGCCGACGGAGACGAGCACGAGCCGCTCGCCCACCCGATCGTGCAGGCGTTTCAACACATCCAGGGACCGCTGTTTGAGCGGCGCGCCGGACAGGCCGCCGGGCTCATCGATCAACCGCGGATCGCTGACCAGGCCGTCTCTCGCGATGGTGGTGTTGGTGGCGATGATGCCGTCCAGGCCGAGTTCGACGGCGAGGTCGGCCACGGCGTCGATGTCGTCGTCGGCCAGATCCGGAGCGATCTTCACCAGCAGCGGAACGCGCCGCTCGGGGGCCGCGCGGCCGGCGGCCGCACGTACCGCCCGCAGCAGCGGTCGCAGCCGCGCCACCGCCTGTAGGTCCCGAAGCCCCGGAGTGTTCGGCGAGCTGACGTTGACGACGAGATAGTCGGCGTACGGGGCGAGCCGCTCGGTGCTCGCGACGTAGTCGGCCTCGGCCGCGTCGTCCGGGACGGCCTTGGTCTTACCGATGTTGACGCCCAGGATCGGCTCTCGCCGCCGCCCCGGCTCTCGCCGTCGCCCGCGCAGGCGCGCGGCCACGTGCGCCGCGCCCCGGCTATTGAAGCCCATCCGGTTCACGATGGCGCGGTCGGCGGGCAGCCGGAACAGGCGGGGCAGCGGGTTGCCCGGCTGGGGTTCGGCGGTGACGGTCCCGATCTCGATGAACCCGAAGCCGAACGCGGCGAGGGCCGCTGGCGCCTCGGCGTCCTTGTCGAACCCGGCCGCCAGCCCGAGCGGTCCGGGGAACTCAAGACCGAACGCCCGTACGGTCAACGCCGGGTCCGCGGGGGCCAGCAGGCGGCGCAGCAGCCGGGTCAGCCCGGGCACCGCCGCGATCAGTCGGAGGCCCGCCATGCTCGCGCGATGCACCTTCTCCGCAGGCAGCCGGCGGAGGATCACGGAGAACAGCAACGCGTACATCGCGCATCATTCTCCACGCCGGGCCCGAGCACGCCACTTCGCGGGGGCGCGGCCGTCCTAGTCGAACGACCGGACATTCTTCGCACGGTCGTCGTACGAGGCGCGGGCAGCGTCGATCTCGTCCAGATGTTCCTCGGCCCAGCGCAGAAGGGCGGTCGACCTGTCGAGGAGGGTACGGCCCATTTCGGTGAGCGAGTACTCCACGTGTGGCGGCATCACCGCGTACACCCTCCGCGACACCAGGCCGTCGCGCTCCAGCCCGCGCAGCGTCACAGTCAGCATGCGCTGGCTGATGCCGTCGACCTCTCGCTTGAGCTCCGTGAACCGTTTGGTGCCCTGACCGAGCACAGCGATCACGTACAGGGACCACTTGTCGGCGATGCGATCGAGGAGCCGGCGAGCGCGGCATCGTTCGGCTGAGGCCTGGGAAAACCGGTTGGCCTGCATGGTTATCTCCGGGTGACTCAGGGGTCAAAAAGTGCCTTCTTGTGCCCTCAAGATCATCGCTCCCAGGATAGATCGCGGTTCCGCCCAGTGATCCACATCCGGAAAAGCAACCGACTCACTCATAAGACCAGGGAGCGGCATCATGACGATCGAGACCGCTGAAGTCCCCGGCTACATCGCCGGCACGTGGAATATCGACCCGATCCACTCCTACGTGGGCTTTGTCGTCAAGCATCTTATGGTGAGCAACCTACGAGGGTATTTCACGGCGTTCGATGGCGAGATCGTCACCGCGGAGGATGACCCGCTGCGGTCCAGCGTCGTGGCCACCATCGATCTGACGTCGGTCGACACCGGCAACAAGCAGCGTGACGAGCACGTTCGCGCTGCCTTCTTCGAGACCGACACGTACCCGACCATGACGTTTCGCTCCACGGGGATCCGTCGCGCCGGCGACGGTTACGCGCTCGACGGTGAGCTGACGCTCAAGGACGTGACCAGGCCGATTTCGCTCGAGCTTGAAGTCAACGGGTTCAGCCCCGATCCCTTCGCCCCCGACCCGGAGACAGGTGCCCGTGCCGGGTTCACGGCCACCGGCGAGATCAACCGCACGGACTTCGGCGTCATCGACAACGGACCGGTTCCGGGCGGCGGCGCCATCATCGTGGGGGAGAAGGTCAAGATCGTCCTGGAGATCGAGGCCGTGCTGCGGACCGAAACCGCCGATCGGCGCGGTTAGCGTTCCGGCCACACCCGCCCGTACAGCACGAGCGCCCAGGTGAGGCAGCCGAACGCCGCCGTCGCTGCGACCGTCCGCACGACGTTCCAGCGGACCCACGTCGCCTCGAACCGCTCCCGTACGGCGGCGGGGTCGGCGATGCGATCTGGCGCCCCCGCCGCGTCGAGTTGGTTGTTCAACGGCACGTTGACGACGAAGGTGATGGCGAGCACCGTCCCGTACAGTACGAGCGCGGCCACCGTCCACCACAACACCTCGCGGCCGTCCGCGCCCAGCTGGAGGAGCGCGGCGAGGACGGTACACACGAGCGCGCCGGCGAAGGCGAGAGCGAACCAGCCATTGAGAATGGCTACGTTGATTCGCTGCATCGCGTTGATGAACGAACGGTCGGACGTCCGGCCGAGACCCGGCATGACCGAGATCGAGAAGGTGTAGAACAGGCCCGCCGCGAGCCCCATGGTGATCGTTGCGGCGACCAGCGATACGCCTCGAAGCAGCTCAACCATCACGCTCTCCGCGTCTTTGTCCGTGGCTTCGTCGTGCTCGTCTTTTTCGTCATGCCGCCAGTGAAGCGCTTGGGCCGTGGGACGGACCATCATTGACACACTCACGCGCCTACGAGCGACCAGACCGCGTGACCACCGCCGAATCGCCGGCTGAGCATCGATTGGGTGCGAAGGCGAGGGGAGGTGGGTGACGAGCCGCTGCGCGGGGGTTCGAACGCGGCGGCCGTCAGCGCGCCGTCGAGATCCGGCTCGTGGAACCTGACCAGACGAAGGCCGGCAGTGGCCGCGTCGGCTCACCCGCTGTCGACGCTGTACGCGGGGAAGGGGGACTCCCGGAGAAACCAGGGTAAGGACGTCAGCGGGGGAGCAACGCCCCAGCCGGCCCACAGGGGCGACCGCGGATCTCGGGGGACTCGATCGTGCAGACCTTCCTGCCCTACGCGGACTTCGCCGCCACGGCTCGGGTCCTCGATCCGCGGCGGTTGGGCAAGCAGCGCGTCGAGGCGCTTCAGGTGCTGCGCGCGCTGACGGTTCCCGGGTACGGCTGGCGGCATCACCCGGCGGCGCGAATGTGGACGGGATATGAGGAGGCGCTGACGCGCTATGGCCTGGAGATCTGCCGTCAGTGGTCCGGCCTCGGCCGCCGAGACACCTGTGCCACGTCCCTCGTCGCCGAGTTGCGTGCCGCGAAGTCCGTCGACACGCCACGCGACCAGATCGCGCTGGCCCAGGCCGGGGCGCTGCCGCCCTGGCTGGGCGATGCGGACTTCCACCGTAGCCATCAGTCCGCGCTGCTCCGCAAAGACCCGGCCTACTACGGCCGGTTCTTTCCCGATGTGCCGGCGGACCTGCCGTACGTCTGGCCCACCTCCCCTCGCGCCGCTGGCGGCGACTCCGCGCCTCGGCAGTAGATCGCCGTGTGCTTAGTCGTTGGTTAGCCCTTCCGCGCAGCCTGGTCACGCCCATATCCCGTCGATTCAGCAGCGATGGTGCGGGGTTGCGGCAGGTCAATATGACCGGGCTTGCACTTATGAGGAAGGAGACCACCATGCTCCATTTCCGTCGGCTCCATGCGGGTCGGCTGGTGATCGTGGCCGTCGCGGCGTGCCTGTTACAGGTCGCGGCGCCGACCCTGCGTCCGTCCCCGGCGATGGCGGCGCCCGCAACTCCGCCGTTCGGCTCGAGCATCGACGCGTACGCCGGATGGGACGAGGAGGACACGTGCAGCCGGTGGGAGAAGCCAGGCGTCGTCGCGCTCAAGAAGCTCGTGCTCCAGGCGTATCCGACGACCGTCGACTGGAACTACGTGCGCGCCTGCGGCGCGGGCAACCCCAGCGGTCATCAGCAGGGCACGGCCTGGGACTGGGGCATCATGCGGGACGGCCAACCCCAGACCGGTGTGGTCAACGACTTCCTCGGTTGGCTGCTCGCCACCCGGGACGGCCGCGCGGACGCCATGGCCCGCCGGCTCGGGATCATGTACATCATCTGGAACAGGCAAATCTGGCGCTCCTACCCGCACGACGGAATGCCGGCCGGGTCATGGGGCCCGCGGCCCTGCGACGGCACACCCAGCGACTGCCACACCGACCATGTTCACTTCAGCCTCGGCTGGGACGGCGCGTATGAGCGGACGACCTGGTGGACGGGCCAACAGCATGTGCTGGCGAGCACCGACACGGGCAGGCTGTTCCACGCCCTGCGCCGGACGGGCGGCTGGACCGACTTCGGTGACGTGGAGGGGCAGACCGGGCCGCTGCCCGCCACCGCCACCCGCACCGCCGCGGCCGATGTCGGCGGGGAGATGAACGTCCTCGCCGCCAATGGGGGCGAGCTCTACCATGCCATTCGGCACAACTCGGGCTCCGGATGGACCCAGTGGGGCAATGTCGAAAACCAGTCGGGCGAGAAGGGCACCATCACGGACGTGGCCGCGGACGAGGTGATCCCACAGACCGCCAGCATCAACTCATACCAGCTGCATGTGGTCGCGGCGACCAGTCAGGGCGGCTTGTTCCATACCGTCCGCGATCGCACCGGCTGGACCGACTTCGGCAACATCGAGGGGCAGTGCGGGGCGCTGCCGGCCACCGCCACCCAGGTCGCGACCGCCGGGTACCGGGACGAGTTGCACGTGCTCGCCGTCGCCGCCGGCCGCCTCTATCACTGTCTCCGCACCCCGGACGGCTGGAGCGACTGGGGCAATGTGGAGGGGCAATCCGGCGACGTGGGGACCGTCCGTGACGTGGACGCCGCGATGGTGGGCGCGGACCTGCATGTGGCGGTCACCACCGCGACCGGCGGCGTCTTCCACACCGTCCGTGGTGCGGGCGGCGGCTGGACCGACTTCGGCAACGTCGAGGGAGTCGCCGGCGACGCCGGCACCGCCACCGATGTGGGCGTGACCGGGCGGGCGAACGGCCAGTTCCACGTGCTCGTCACCAACACCGCGGGCCGGCTGCTCCACACGCTGCGCGGCTCGGGCGGCTGGACGTCCTGGGGCGACGTGGAAGGTCAAAGCGGCTCGATCGGCGATCCGTTGGAAGTGAGCATGGCCTGATATCCGTTTCCTGACGGCACGCGAATGGCGAAGCGGTCCGTCCCGGTGATCCGGGACGGACCGTTTTCGATGGCCGCTTGCTAAGCGGCGAGAAGGGTTAGCGATTGCTTAGTGGAATTCGACACCCTGCGGCGGAATGAGCGGTTTCGGATGCCGCTCACCGCTCGCCTCGCAGGTCAATCCAGAGTCCATCCACGGCAAAGCGGGGCTCGCCAAGGTGATTGGCCATGCAGAAATGGAGAATTCCATGCGATCTTCCGCCCATCGGCGTCGCCGCCGCGGACCCGGCGCGTTCGTCGTCGGACTGCTGCTCGCGGGCGGCGCGCTGTTGCAGCAGAGCGCGTCGGCGGCCGCGCCCGTCCCCGGCCGCGGCTTCGGCCCCACCTCCGATCCCGGCCCCGGAGGTTCGCTGGGCACCGCCGAAATCGTCCCGGCGGCCTGCGCCCCCTCGACGTACGATCCTGAGGTGATCAAGGTCGTGCAACGCGTCGGCCTTGGGCTACAGGTGTCCAGCAAGGTAATGCTCGCCGGATTCGAGGCCGGATGGGTCGAATCGCATATGAACAATGTGCTGTGCGGCGACCTCGACTCACTTGGGGTTTTCCAGCAGCGCACCGGGTGGGGCACCGAGAAGGAGCGGACGTACGTGGTCTATGCCGCCAACGCGTTCTTCGTTCGGGCCAAGCAAGAAGACCGTGAATGCCCGAACTGCACCGCTGGTCAAATCGCGCAGCGGGTCCAGATATCAGACTTCCCCGACAGGTATGACGACGCCGAGTCGACGGCCAGAAACCTCATGGCAGAGGCCACCCGGCTGTACAACGACCAACAGCATGTGGTGGCGCAGACCGCCGCCGGCGGTGTCTACCACACGTTACGAACCGGCAGCGGCTGGACTCGCGCGGGCAACGTCGAAGGCCAGTCGGGGCCGATCAGCGCCGCGGTCACCGATGTGGCCACCGTCCAAGTGAACGGTGAGCTGCA
>CALAED010000273.1 GCA_937891035.1 uncultured Thermomonosporaceae bacterium
ACCAGCTGGTTGTCGAGCAACCAGCGGACCAGCGTGCCGCTCCCGTGCACCTGCAGCTCGCCTCCCGGCTTGGCCTTCAGCTCGCCGATGGCCGCCGCGACGTCACCGGACAGGACGGTCGTGTCCGCCCAGCGCGGATCGGTGAGCGTGTTCGATACGACGTACTTTGGCCGCGTGTTCAAGGCATCTGCGATGGGGTTGCCACCCGAATCCATTACTCCCCAGTAGCCGGCAAATAGATCGTAGGTCCGCCGGCCGAACAGGAAGGCGTCGGCGCGCTGGTAGAACTCCTCGACGAACGTCAAGGCCTCGTTGTCGAACAGCGGCCTGGCCCATCCGCCGCGCTCGAATCCGGGATCGAGGTCCGGATGCCGCCGTTTCCCTGTACCACTCCATCGACGGAAACCTGCGTGTTGGTCGTCAGTTTCATGATTGTGCCCCTTCACCGTTGCGGCGCCCTCGTGGGCGGCCTCACCTCTGCCACGAACACCACTGCCTCGATGCGACACCGCCTCCCCAATTTCTTCGAGGAATTTCTGATGCCGGCAGTAAGCGATCCGACCGCGACGGTTTCGGTGCGTCTGCGCTTCAACTTCCTCATGCGCGCCGAGTGCGCACGGGCTTTGGGATCAGATCGATCGCGAAGCCCCTGATTCGTCGTCCCGCCCATTGCCGTCGAATGGCGCGGTGCCGACTCCACCGCGTCATGCTGTCCTCAGGCGGTGGGTATGAGGGGGGTCGCTATCGCGGTGCTGATGGACCGCGGTCAGATCCGCGGGCGTGGAGGCCGGTTACAGCGCGGGGCGGGCGCCGATGTGCTTCATGGCCTGGGCGGCGAGGTGGCAACCGGCGGCGAGGGCTTCGGCCGGGGGCTTGCCGTCGAGCCAGGCGGGCAGGAAGCCGGCCACGAAGGCGTCGCCGGCGCCGGTGCCATCGACGATCTTCTCGACCGGCTCGGCGGGCACCATGATCGGCTCTGGGCGGCCGTTCATGTACCAGAGCGCGCCGTCGGCACCCATCTTGATGACGACCTGCGGGTACCAGGCGGTGAGAACCCTCGCCGCCTGCTCCGGCTCCTCCCGGCCGGTCAGCACCTCTGCCTGGTCGGTGTTGAGGAACATCAGCCGCGCGCCCTGCGTCCACTCCAGGAAGGGCTCGGCGCCGACCCGCTTGAGCGGCGATGACGACCCGGCGTCGATGGAGACCGACATGTTGGTCTGCTGGGCCATGTGCAGCGTGTGCCTGGCGGCCTGCCGTGAGCCTTCGTTGAGCAGGGTGTAGCCGGACAGGTGCAGGTGCGATCCGGGCGAGAACAGGTCGGGCGGGATGTCTTCGGGCAGTAGCGCGGCGCTGGCGCCGGGGTCGGACAGCATCGTGCGGTCGCCCTTGTGGGTGACGAGGACGACGCAGGTGCCGGTCGGCCGCTCGGGGTCCATGACGAGGCGCGCGTCCACCCCGTACCCCATCAGCTCCATGTCCCGGTTGCGGCCGGCGATGTCGGAGCCGCGCCGCCCGGCGAAGGCCACGTCGATCCCCTCGACGGCCAGCCAGGAGGCGACGTTGGCCCCCGAACCGCCGCCATGCATGGTCACGCTGGCGGGAGTGTCGCTGCCCTTCGCCAGCGGGTATGCCGCCCGCGCCACGGCGTCGGTCATGAGATCGCCAATAACGACAACGCGCGTCATATGACGTCACCACCTCGATCCGCGCGGCCCGGGTCCCAGCACTCCAGGGCGTGAGGATGACCGTAACAGTTACTGGTGGGGTCGTAGGTCTCGAACTCGCAGCGAAACGGGAACTCCTCGTCGTCCTTTCGACGAGCCCGCGTTTTAGGCTCGGATAGGTGAGCTATCCGGATCATTGGGAGGCGGACGTCGTCCTCGCCGACGGCGGCACGGCCCACCTGCGTCCCATCCGGTCAGGGGACGCCGACCTGCTCCGCGCGTTCCACTCAAGGCTCTCGCCCGAGTCGATCTATTACCGGTTCTTCTCACCACGGCCACGGCTGACCGACCGCGAGATCGAGCACTTCACAACGGTCGATTACCAGGATCGGGTGGCGCTGATATGTACGGTCGGCGACGAAATGGTCGCGGTCGTCCGGTACGACAAATACGACAAGACGGATACGTCGCGGGCAGAGGTCGCCTTCCTGGTCGAGGACGCTCATCAGGGCCGCGGCCTCGGCCCCATACTGCTCGAACACATCGCCGCCGCCGCGCGCGAGCGCGGAGTACGGCGGTTCGTGGCCCACGTGCTGCCGGACAACCGGCGCATGATCAAGGTTTTCCGGGAGGCGGGGTACGAGGCGGAGCAGCGCTACGAGGAGGGCGCCATCCAGCTGGTGCTCGACCTCGAGCCGACCGAAACCTCCCGGGCCGTCATGGCGGCCCGGGAGCAGCGAGCCGAGTCCCGTTCGATCGCGCGGTTGCTCAGCCCGCGTTCGGTGGCGGTGATCGGCGCGGGCCGCGGCGAATACAGCGTCGGCCGGGCCGTGCTCAGCCACCTTCTCGGCGGCGACTTCACCGGGCCGGTATATCCGGTGCATCCGACGGCGAGCGCCGTGGCGGGCGTACGGGCGTATGCGACCATCCTTGACATCCCCGACGATGTCGACCTGGCGGTGATCGCCGTACGCGCGCAGACCGTACCCGAGATCGTCGGGCAGTGCGCGCGCAAGAACGTGCACGGCCTGGTCGTCGTGTCCGCCGGCTTCGGCGAGACCGGGCCCGACGGCAGGGTCCGCCAAGAGGACCTGGTCAAGCTGGCCCGAGCGCACGGTATGCGGGTCGTCGGCCCCAACTGCCTCGGCATCGCGAACACCGATCCGGACGTCCGGCTCAACGCGACGCTCGCCCCGACCCTGCCGGGCCGCGGTCCGCTGGGGTTCTTCTCTCAGTCCGGCGCGCTGGGCATCGCGATCTTGCAGCGTGCGGCCGAACGGGGCATCGGCCTCTCCACGTTCGTGTCCGCCGGGAACCGCGCCGACGTGTCGGGCAACGACCTCATGCAGTACTGGGAGACCGACTCGGCGACCGGTGCGGTGCTGCTGCATCTGGAGTCGCTCGGCAATCCCCGCAAGTTCACCCGGCTGGCCAGGCGGCTGTCCAGGACGAAGCCGATCGTCGCGGTCAAGACGGGCCGCACGACACAGGGCGTGCCGCTGGGCCACGCGGCGCGCGCGCTCACGCTGCCCGATCATGCGGTCAGCGCGTTGTTCGCCCAGGCGGGGCTGATTCGCGTCGAGGACCTGACCGAGCTGTTCGACGTGGCACAGCTGCTGGCCTACCAGCCGTTGCCCGCCGGCAACCGGGTGGCGATCATCGACAACTCCGACTCGCTGCGGCTGCTCGCGGAGGACGCGGCGACCGCGCTCGGACTCGCGCCGGCGCCGGTGGTCGACCTCGGGCCCGGCGCGGGCGCGGACGACTTCGCGGCCGCGCTGGCCGCCGCCCTGGCCGACGACGCGGCGGACGCCGTCGTTGTCCTCTACACCCCGCCGGTCTTCGGCAAGGAACCGCGGCCGCGGGCGCCGGGCACCGGGGCGAGGGCCGGCGGCGACGCGGCCGTCGCCGACACGATCGCACGGCTGGCGGGCGGCGGCACGAAGCCGGTGGCGACGACGTTCCTCGGGCGTACGGGCATGCCGGCCGAACTGCGCATTGGCGGCGCCGACGGGGAGGCGGGGCGCGGCTCCGTGCCGTCCTACGCGTCCCCGGAGGAGGCCGTACGGGCGCTCGCGTACGTGATGCGGTACGCGGCGTGGCGGCGCCGCCCCAAGGGGCAGCTCCCCGCGCGGGACGGGATCGACCGGGACCGGGCGCGCGAACTGATCCGGCCGCTGCTCGCCCAGCCCCCCGCTCCGCCCCCGGCGCAGGCCGCGGCCCCCCTCACCGCTGAGTCCTCCGCCACGGCTCCGAGGCGGCCTGGCGCGGCCGAGGCGTCCCGCGCGGCTGAGTCCTCCGCCACTGCTGAGGCGTGCGGTACCGCCGAGACGCCGGCAACGGCATCGGCGTTTGGTACGGCGTCCGGTCCGGCCCCGGATGTCACCGGCGCGGCCCGGGCCGCGCCGGTGGTGGCTTCGCCTGAGCAGACCGCCGAGGTGCTCGCCTGCTACGGCATCGAGATCGCGGCGGACAAGGCCGAGCAGGCGCTCGGCGCCGGTGGGGGAGTGGCGACGCGCGTCACCACCGTGGAGGACCCGTCCTTCGGCGCGGTGGTGTCGTTCGGCCTGTCGGACGTAGCGGCCGAACTGCTCGACGACCGGGCCTACCGGCTGGCCCCGCTCACCGACGTCGAAGCCGGTGAGCTCGTGCGCGGGGTGCGCACGGCGCCGCTGCTGTTTGGGCATCGCGGCGCCGAACCGGTGGACGTGGCGGCGCTGGAACGGCTGCTGGCTCGGGTGGCGCTACTGGGCGACGATCTGCCGGAGGTGGCGCGTCTGGTGCTCGATCCGGTGGTCGCGGCTCCGGCCGGCGTCTTCGTGCGAAGCGCGACGCTGGCGCTGTCCAAGCCGGTGGGGCCCCGGTACGACGTGGGGCCCCGGCGCCTGCGCGACCTTTGATTCGCCGACTCGCTCCTCCATGCGGCTATAACGATTTTTGTTACCGGGCACCCTCGCCCGGCCACCCCGCGGGCCTGGGCCCGGCTCCGCCAAGCCACCGCGGCAGGCAGCCGTCCGGTCGGCCGGTCCCGGCCATCACGAAGGCGGCGGCGGGACCGGATCGGGCCGCGGATCTGGGCTCGGCGGCTCCGGGTCCGGAGGTCTGGGCGGGCTCGGCGGCTGCGGCGGCGGCTGCGGCGTCGGCCCCGGCGGCGGCTCTGGCGGTGGTCGCGGCGGGTCCGGCTCCGGGATGGGCGGATCCGGCGTCGGGATGGGCGGATCAGGCTGGGGGATAGGCGGATCAGGCCGCGGACCCGGGGGAACCGGCTGCGGCGGTTCGGTCAACTTCATGCCGGTCCCTTACCCAAGAGGCGTCGTGGTGCACAAGGGACGGCCAGCAGGGCAGGATGGGAGCCATGAGGGAAACCCGAGCGGCCGCTCATGGGCTGCGGATCGCGATCGAACGGAGCGGGTATTACCCCGCGCTGGTCGCGGACGCGGTCGAGTCGGCGCTGGGCGCCGAACCGGTGCTCGCCTACGTCGTCCATCATGAGGCCACCTTCGACCCGGCGATGGAGGTGCGGCGGCACGTGACCGTCCTAGTGCTGTCGCCCACCCGCCTGCTCGCCTGCCACACCGACGAGCACCCGCCGACGGACGCGGTGCCCCAGGCGCACGCCTCCACCACCACGGAGGCCGTACGACTGGATCGGGTCCACTCGGTGGCAGTGACCAGGGTAGTGCCCGAGCCGGCATCGTACATGCCGGGTGTCCCGCCCACGGAGGTCGTCTTGACGATCGGCTGGGGGGTCATTTCCCACATCGATCTCGAGCCCGCCACCTGCGGTGACGAGTCCTGTGAGGCCGACCACGGGTACACGGGCAGCGTCGCGGCCGACGACCTGCAGCTACGCGTCAGTGAGGCCGCCGACGGCGCCGAGGCCGTCGGCCAGGTCCTGGCGTTCGCCCGGGCGCTCTCCGAAGCCACGACGAGTCCATGACCACGCCGCCCGTGCCCGTGCCGCGGTACGGGGCGGCGGCCCTCAGCGACCTGCCCGAGTCCGTGCTGGCGGCCTTCGGCGTCGCCGACGCGGCCAACGTGCTGGAGTTGCCGCCTCGTCCGCGCGTCTGTCTGCTGATCATCGACGGGCTCGGCTGGGAACTGCTGCGGGATCATCTTGAGCACGCGCCGTTCCTGGCCTCTCTCGCGCGGCGCCCGCTCACGGCCGGCTTCCCGGCGACCACGGCGACGAGCCTGGCCTCCCTTGGCACGGGGCTCGGCCCGGCCGGGCACGGGTTGTTCGGCTACCAGGTGCTGGTGCCGGGCACCGGCCGGCTGCTCAACCACCTGCGCTGGTCCGACCAGGTGGATCCGCGCGTCTGGCAGCCGCGGCGCACGGCGTACGAACGTGCCGCCGCGGCCGGGGTCAGCGTCGCGTACGTGGCGTCCCGGCACTACGCGCGCAGCGGCCTGAGCCGGGCCACCGCCCGCGGCGCCCGCTACACCCCGGCCGACGGCCTCGGCCAGCTGGTCGCGCAGGCCGAGACGGAGCTACGCGCGGGCGGCCGGGCGTACGTGACCGTCTATCACCCCGATCTGGACTCGACCGGGCACGCGTTCGGCGCGGTGTCGCCGGCATGGTGCCATCAGCTGCGGTTCGTGGACGCGCTGGCCGAGCGTATCGCCGAGGTACTGCCGCCGGACACGGTGCTGTACATCACGGCTGACCACGGGATGACCAACCCGAGCGAGCGGGTCGACGCCGAATCGACCCCCGCGCTCGGCGGCGGCGTGGCACTGCTCGGCGGCGAGCCGCGGGCCCGCCACGTCTACGCCGCACCGGGCGCTGCCGCCGACGTGCTGGCCGCCTGGCGGGAGACGCTCGGCGACCGGGCGTGGGTGCTGCCGCGCGAGGAGGCCGTGGCAGCCGGCTGGTTCGGGGCCCAGGAGATACCGCCGGAGATGCTGCCGCGCATCGGGGACGTCCTCGCCGTCCCGTACGCCGACGTGGCCATCGTCGCCCCCAAGGCCGAGCCCGCCGAATCCAAGCTGATCGGGATGCACGGCTCGATGGTGCCCGCCGAGCAACTCGTCCCCCTCCTCACCCACCACGCCGGCGGCGACCCCACCTGACCAGGCCCACGGCCCGTCGGTCGGTGGCCCGGTCGGTCGGTGGCCCGGTCGATCGGTGGCGAGATCAGTCCTTGGCCGGATCAGTCCTTGGCGACGGGACGGGCGGCGTCGGCGACCCAGTTGGACCACGATCCCACGTACAGGGCCGCGGGCACGCCGGCGACCGCCAGTGCGAGGACCTCGTGCGCGGCGGTCACCCCGGAGCCGCAGTAAACCCCGACGTCGACGGCGTCGGTCGCGCCGAGCTTGGCGAATCGCTCCCTGAGCAGCTCAGCGGGCAGGAACCTGCCGTCAACGCCGATGTTGCCGACGGTCGGGGCGCTGACCGCCCCGGGGATATGGCCGGCGACCGGATCGATCGGCTCGACCTCGCCGCGGAAGCGCTCCCCGGCGCGCGCGTCGAGCAGCACGCCGTCGCCGGCGAGCGCGGCGGCGCCCTCGGCGTCAAGCAGGGGCACGCCCCCCGGCCGGGCGACGAAGTCGCCAGGCTCCGGCGTGGGCACCGCGGTCGTCACCGATAGCCCGGACTCCACCCATGCGCGGTAGCCGCCGTCGAGCACTCGGACCCGCCGATGCCCGAAGTAGCGCAGCGTCCACCACGCGCGTCCCGCGGCCGTCGAGTCGGCGTCGTCGTAGACCACCACGAGGCTGTCGCGCGACACCCCGGCGCGTCGCATCGCCTCCTGGAAGGCGCTCGCCGCCGGCAGGGGGTGCCGCCCCGCCGACCCGGGCGGACTGGCGAGATCCCGATCCAGGTCGACGAAAACGGCATCCGGCAGATGTCCCCGGTGATAGGCCTCGATCCCCGGCGGACCGGCCAGATGCCACCGTACGTCCAGCACGACGGGCGGCGCGGCGCCACGGTAGGCGTGGATGAGTGACGGTACGTCGATAAGGGGATGCACATCGTCAGTTTGAACGCTGGATCGCTCATCGGGGAGAGGTGGATTGGCGGTCACAACAGACCACTCTAGGAAACGGCCCGCACCACCCGGCGGCCACGGCCGCCATGATCGTCCCATTTCGCCACGCGAAGCCACGTTGGACGCGCGTGCGGACGGGCCAAGGTACGTGATCACCGTTTCCTGATATGTCGGGTGACCCGGTAAGAGGGTGAGCACGAAATGGCGGCGAAGCCATAACACGGCCTGATAGACGCGGCCGGCGTGCCGTTCGCACTCTAAGGTGTCACGCCGGGTAACGATCAGACACGTTTCGTAACGACGGGCGGGAGAGGGCAGTGAGCGGTCCCGGCGAGTTGGTGCTCCGCGCCCGGCGCGACGACGCCGACGCGTGGGCGGCATTGGTCGAGCGATACACGGGCATGCTGTGGTCGATCGCTCGCTCATACGACCTCAACGCGGCCGACAGCGGCGACGTGATCCAGACCGCCTGGCTGCGCCTGGTCGAACGGCTGCACCTGCTGCGCAAGCCCGACAGCGTCGGCGCCTGGCTGGCCGCCACCGCGCACCGGGAGTGCCGGCGCACGCTGCACCGCGGGCGCAGGGAACGACCCGGTTTGATTGACCGGGGGGCGGCACCCCCGTACATCGATTACGACCTCGAAAAGCTGCTCGCCGCGCTGCCCGAACGCTGCCGGACGATCTTGCGCGTCTTCGCGCAGGCGCCGCCGCTGACCTACGCGGAGGTCGCGGCCGCCCTCGAAATTCCCGTCGGCACGGTGGGGCCGACCCGGCGGCGCTGCCTGACCCGGCTACGTGCGCAGTTGGCCGGAGACGTGGGCGATGTCGGCGAAGGAGCGGGCGACGATATGGGCGGAGGCGACCCCTGGTGACCGACGACGAGGAGCTGCTCGGCCAGATCAGGGCGGCGTTCGCCGCGCTCGATCCGGTTCCCGCACTGGTCCGCGACGCGGCGCTCGCGGCATTTGCCACCCGCCGGCCGTGGGCCGTGCTCGCCGAACTGTCCGCGGACTCGGCCGGTGGCACCCCCGCCGGAACCGGCGTACGCGGGCGGCATGGTCCCCGGCTCTTGGTCTTCACGGGCCCCGGCAGCACGGTGGAAATCGAGGTGACCGGCGACGACGCGGAACGGGAGATCGCCGGGCGGCTGGCCCCGCCCGCACCCGCGGACCTCGTCGTCCGGCATCCGCATGGCGAGGTAACGGCACACGCCGACCGAGCCGGTCATTTCGTCGTCCCCCGCGTACCCGCCGGGCCGGTCAGCTTGGTGTTCGTGTTGCCGGACGCGTCGTCGATCGTGACGAGCTGGATCCGGGTGTGAGCGCGGATGCGCCTTGAGCCGGCCGAGTTGCTGCGCCTCGCCATTGCGGATCCGCAACGGGCTCGGGCCGTGGCGCGGCGGGTGCTACCCGCCCCGGCGGACCCGGCGACGGTAACGGCCACAGTGGACCCGGCGGAGCGGATCGTCGTGTTGCGCGCGCTCGGCCTGGCGAGCAAGGAACTCGGCCGGCTCGACGAAAGCCTGCGGTGCCTGGCGGACGCCCTCGCCACGGCGGAGTCGGCCGGGCTCGACTACGCCGCCGCGCAGGTGCGGATGAACATGGTCGGGCCGCTCGCCGCCCGCGGCGACGTCGAGGGCGCGCTGGCCGCCGTGGCCGCGGCGGCGCCGGTGCTGCGCGGCGGCGATGCCGACCGGCTGGCCGCCAACTGGGCCTGCGCGCTCGCCCGCAGCGGCCGCATGGCCGAGGCGCTGGTCATCGCCCGGCGCGTGCTTCCCGGACTGCGCGCCCGAGATGACGTCGCCACCCTCGTCGGCCTGCTCGGCAACATCGGACTGCTGCGCGCCTTCCACGGCGACCTGGCGGGGGCCGCCGCCGACCTGACCGAGGCGGCGGACACGGCCGACCGCGCCGGACTGCGCCATCAAGGCGCGCTGGCCCGCGGCAACCTCGCGTTCGTCGCCGGCCGGCGCGGCGACGTGCCGCGGGCGCTGGAGCTGTACGACGTGGTGGAGCCGGAGCTGGCCGGAGCAGCGGAACGCTGCGCCCAGCTCCGCCTCGACCGCGCCGAAACGCTGATCATGGTCGGCCTCGCCGCAGAGGCCCGCCCTCTGCTCATCGCCACCGTGGCGGAGGTGACGGCCGCCGGGTACGACTCCGACATCGCCGACGGGCTGTTGCTGCTGGCCTGCGCCGAACTGGCCGACGGCGCCCCGGAACGGGCCGTCGCCACAGCCGGTCGGGCGGCCGACGGCTTCGCCAGGCAGGAACGGCCCGGCTGGATGCTGCTGGCCGAGCATGTCCGGCTGCAGGCCAGGTGGGCGACCGGCGAACGCTCCGCAGCCCTGCTTCGTACGGCCATCATCACCGAACGCCGCCTCAAACAGGGAGGCTGGCGAGAAGCCGCCGCCAACAGCCGGGTGATCGCGGCCCGGCTGTCCCTGCGGCTCGGCCGGCCCACCCAGGAGCCGGACCTTGATCTGGCCCCAGAGCTGGCCCCAGAGCTGGCCCCAGAGCTGGCCCCAGAGCTGGCCCCAGAGCTGGCCGCAGAGCGGGCCCCGGAACTGGACCTGGATTTGGGCGCCGACCTGACGTCGATCCTGGCTTCGGATCTGGTCGCCGACCTGCGGGCGGGCCGCGGCGGCCGGCTCCCCGCCGGGTTGCGGGTGACGGCCTGGCATACCGTCGCCCTTACCCGCGTGGCCCGGCGCGATCGGCGCGGCGCGATGGCGGCGGTACGGGCGGGGTTGCGGGTGGCCGAGGCGCACGCCGCCGCGGTCGGCGCCATGGAGCTGCGGGCACGGGCGGCGCGGCTGGGGGAGGAGCTTGCGGCCCTCGGGCTCCGGCTCGCCCGTACCGGCCGGGAACTGCTCGCCGCCGACGAGCGACGCCGGGCCATCGCGCTGCGTCCGCCCGCCGTCCGGCCGCCGGCCGAGCCCGGCCACGCCGCCGCGCTGGCCGAGCTGCGCAGGGTCAGCCGCGCTCACACGGAGGCCGTCGCCGCCGGGATCGGGGACGTCGACGACCTGACGACCCGTCTCGTCCGGCTGGAGTCCCATGTGCGGGCCTGCGCGCGCACCCGACCCGGCTCCGTCCGCCGGTCGGCTGGCAGCGAGTCGCGCATCGCGGCCGATCTCGCCGGTGCTCTGAGGGATCGGGTCTTCGTCCAACTGGCCCGGATCGACGGCGGCCTGCACGCGGTGGTCGTGGCGGACGGTCGCTGCCGGCGCCGTGCGCTCGGCTCCTACGACACGGCCGTACGGGAGGCGCGAGCGGTGCGATTCGAGCTGTCGAGGCTGGCCGAACGGGCGGCCGGTGACGGCGACGCGGGCACTGAAGCGGCGCTGATGGGCCTGCGGCAAGCGGCGGCCGGACTCGACGCCCAGGTGTTCGGCCCGCTGCGGTCGCTGCTCGGCGACCGGGAGCTGATACTGGCACCCGCCGACGCGCTGTACGGCATGGCGTGGGCCGTGGTGCCGTCGCTGTCCGGCAGGCCGGTGACGGTGGTCGCGTCAGCCGCCGCCTGGCTGGCCGCTGGTTCCGGCCGGCCTGGTTCCGCCTCGCCGGGTTGCCTCGCCACCACCGGTTCCGCGGGCGCGGGCGCGGATCCCGACCGCTCGGGCCGTACGGTCCTGGTCGCCGGGCCTGGGCTGGCACACGGCGACGCGGAGGTGGCCGAGCTGGCCCTCGTCTATCCGGGGGCGACCGTGCTGCGCGGCGACGCCGCGCGCGCCGAGGCGGTACGGGTCACCATCGACGGAGCGCGGCTCGTCCATCTGGCGACGCATGGCACCTTCAGGGACGGCAACGCGCTGCTGTCGTCGGTGTCACTGGCCGATGGGCCGCTGACGGCCTACGACCTCGAGACGCTGCGGACACCGCCGCGGCTCGTCGTGCTGTCGGCCTGCGACGCGGGACGGCCCGGCGAATCGTTCATTGGGCTACCGGGCGTGCTGCTCGCCTTCGGCACCGCGACGGTGATCGCCAGCGTGACGCCGATCCGTGACGAAGCGGCGAGGGATTTCATGGTCGCCGTCCACCGGCGGCTGGCCCGCGGCGTGCCGCCGGCGCACGCCCTCGCCGCGGTCCCCCGCTCGCCCGGCGTTCTCGGCTTCACCTGCTTCGGCCGCAACGCGCTCCCGGCACCCGCCGGCGGCGCCGGTTGAGGCGGCGTCACGAGACGACGATGCCGAGGTCGGGGAGAGAAGGCGCGACCGCGGGGTCCAAGGTGAGATCGGCGGCGGCCATGACCGGCAGGTTCTCGCGCATGGCCAGCCCGGCGATCGCGCCCGTCACCGCCGGCGCCGCGAAGGAGGTGCCGCTCCACGTCGCATACCCCTGGAAGCGGTCCGGGTCCAAGCCGTTCACCTGCGGCCGCGAGCCGTCGAAAGTGATGAAGCAACTCGCCACGCCGACGCCGGGGGCGCAGGCGTCCACCCACCAGCCGTAGTTGGAGAACCAGGCCCGGTCGTCGCCGTTCAGCGCGGCGACGGCGATCACCGGCTTGAGCGCGGCCGGCCAAAACGGGCGGTCCGTCGCCGCGTTGCCCGCGCACGCCACGATCACCGTACGGCGGCCCAGCAGGGCGACCGCCTGGGCGACGAGGGGCGAAGGGCGGTCGTCGTAGGTGTGACAGCCGATGGACAGGTTCACCAGATCGGCCTCGCCCCACGCGGCCAACCAGGTGAGCGCCTTGATGACCGTGAGTTCGTCGCCGACGCCGTCGCTGCCGATGACCCGGTGCGCGCGGATGCGGGCGGCCGGCGCCCGTTGCAAGATCACGCCGGCGATGAACGTGCCATGTCCCGCCTGCGCGTCGAGCGCGTAGTCGTCGTTGGCGTCGAGCGCCTCGATGACCTCGTCGCGCTGCTCGGCGTACCAGTCGGTCGCTTCGTACCAGGGATGCGGCGACAGCCCCGTGTCGAGCACGGCCACGGTGACCGGCGGCGATGGGGAGAGCGCGTCGGACGACACCCTGGCCGGTGCCCCGGACGGCGCCGCGGACGGCGCCGCGACGGAGGCTCGGGGCGGCGGCAGCGGCGGCGCCGGCCGGGGAAGATCGGCGGGGCCGGACCACCACATCGGCTGGCCGTGCACCAGGTGGTTGGGTGCGATCATGAGACGCCGGTGCCGGCCCTCACCGGAAAGCTCGGCGGCGAGTTCGCATACGTCCACACGGGCCGACTCGCGCAGCCGTACCAGGGATAATCCGGCCTCGTCGTGTCGCGAGTCGTACCAGCGCCGGACGAGGTCTTCCACCGCGGGCACGTCCCGATCGGCGACTAAGAGCTGATCGCGCCTGATGAGCGTGGGTCGCCCGGCGACCGGCTCGGCCAGGCGCGCGTCGCGATGGCGGGCGAGCAGCCGCTCCAGCCGCGCTTCTTGATCGAACACATGACGAAGTGTTCCCGGTTGATCACTGTGAGTAACCATTCCTCGGGTGATCATTTACTCGCTGGGCCGGTCTTGTTGATCAACGTCTGGCGACTAACCAGATGTGATCACCAAAGTGACTTCTCGGCTGTTGATACTCGGCGTATTCGTCACGGCCTGCCAGCCGATCTCCGCGACCGAGCGAGTGGCGCAACGGATCAACGCCACGTCGACGACACGATCCCCGGCCCCATCCCCGTCGGCCCCGTCCTCACCCTCATCGTCCGCGTCGTCGTCCGGGGGGTCGCCCTCGCCTTCGTCTTCGTCATCGTCGTTTTCCTCTTCCCCGCCCTCGTCCTCGCCCTCGCCCTCGTCATCGACGGCGAGCCCGCCGGCACCCGTGGACTGCGTCAAGAGCAAGTGCCTCGCCTTGACGTTCGACGACGGCCCTGGTCCGTACACGGCTCGGCTGCTCGCGATCATGAAGCGGCATTCCGCGCGGGGAACCTTTTTCGTCGTCGGCCGCAACGCCGCGGCGAACCCACAGGTGCTGAGTCAGATGGCGGCCGAACACCACGAGATCGGCAATCACACCTACGATCACCCGGACTTGGCCAGGCTCTCCAACATGGGGATCCGGAGCGAGGTCCAGCGCACCCAGCAGGCCGTGCATCAGGCGACCGGGCGCTGGCCCACGATCATGCGCCCGCCCTATGGCTCGCTCAACTCAAGGGTCAACCGGGAGGTCGGGATGCCGGTGATCATGTGGCGGGGCGACACCCAGGACTGGCTGTACAGAAGCTCGGGCCGTGTCCAGCGCCGCGTGCTCAAGCTGGCCAAACGCAACGCCGTCATCCTCGTTCACGACGTCCAGAAGACCACTGTCTCGGCCATGCCGGCCACACTCAACGGCCTCATCAGACGCGGCTACACCTTGGTCACGATTTCGGAGCTCTACGCCGGCAGCCGGCTACTCCCGGGGCATGTCTACGGTTGGGGCTGATACTGGATGATGTGAGGTCTCGCCGTCGCCGGACCTACGTGGTCCGCGCCGCCGCGCTGCTGGCCGGCGCGCTACCAGTGCTGGCCTTTCCGCGAGTCGGGCTGGACTGGTTCGCTTGGGTCGCGCTGGTCCCGGGACTGCTGGTCATCCAGGCCGCGCCGGGCGCCCGCGCCGGCGCGGTGCGCGGCTGGTGGTTCGGGGCCGGCTATCTCATCGCGGCGCTCTACTGGATGGTGCCCAACATCGGGCCGGGGCTACTGCTCGTCGGCGTCGCCTTTGGGGCGCTGTGGGGCGGCTGGGGTCTCGCGGCCTGGCGGCTGCGCCACCGTCCGATCGCCGCGCTGGTCGTGCTGCCGAGCATATGGCTGGTGGGTGAGTACATCAGGTCTTGGCACGCGCTCGGCGGGCCGTGGGCGCTGCTCGGTGCCAGCCAGTGGCGGCATCCGGTCGTGTTGAGCCTGGCCGCGCTCGGCGGCGTCTGGCTGGTGAGCTTCACGATCGTCGCGGTCAACATCGCGGTGGTCATCGCCATCACCCGGTTTCGGACCGCCGCGGGCGCCACGCCGTCCATGTCCCTCACATGGCCCCTCACAGCGTCAAAGTCGGCTACGGCCGCCGCGCCGTCCGCGCCGTCCCGATGGGCCGCCCCCAGGCGCTGGGCACTGCCGCTGGCCGTACCGTTGGTCATCGGGCTGGCGGCACCGGCGGCGTACGGACTCCGGGGTGAGCCGCCGCGGCAACGTCCGTTCACGGTCGCGCTGGTGCAACCGGGCGTCGTGCACAATCCGACGGCCCGTTTCGCCGCCGGGGAACGGATCACCCGCGGGCTGCCGCCCGTCGATCTCATCGTGTGGGGGGAGAGCAGCGTCGGGTTCGACGTCGACCGCCGGACCGACCTGAGCGCCCGGCTGACCGCGCTGGCGGGCCGCGGGGAGCTGCTCGTCAACGAGGACTCCAGGGACGCGCGCGGCCGGATCTCCAAAAGCTCGATTCTGTACGGGCCGAACGGCGAACAGGGTAGGTACGTCAAGACGCGCTTGGTGCCCTTCGGCGAGTACATCCCCTTCCGGTCGGCGCTCGGCTGGCTCACCGAGATCAGCGAGGCCGCCGGGCAGAACCGTGTGCCCGGCACCGGCGTACGGCCGCTGCGGGCGGGCGACGGCGTGACGTTCGGGGCGCTGGTGTGCTTCGAGTCGGCCTTCCCCGACCTCGGCCGCTCGGTCGTGCGGCAGGGCGCCGGCATGGTGGTCTACCAGTCGGCCACCTCGACCTTCCAGGACAGCTGGGCGCCGGCGCAGCACGCCGCGCTCGCCGCCGTCCGCGCCGCCGAGACCGGTCGTCCCGTGGTGCAGGCGGCGCTGACCGGGGTGTCGGTGGCCTACGACGCCCGTGGCCGCCGGCTCGCTTGGCTGGACACCTCGCGGAGCGGCGCCGTCGTGGCCACGCTCTGGCCGGTTTCCCAGGGAAGCCGGACGCCGTTCGACCGCTACGGAGATCTGGTGCCGTACTTCAGCGTCGCGGTGACCGTGGTCGCGGTGGCGGCGTTGGCCGCCGGCGCGGCCCGCGGTACGGGTACCGGTACGACCGGGTCGGGCGCGACGAAGGGGCCGGGCGGACCGGCCAGGACGGGTGCAGCGAGCGGCGCGGGCGACGGCTCGGCTCGCCGGTCCGGGCGGGTGTCCGGACGGCTGCGGCGGCCGCGAGCCGGCGCGAACCGTTTCGCCGGCCGGCTCTAGGCCCCGCCGCGCCGAAGTCCCGGCCGGACCTGGCCCATCGCCGCGACAGGCGCGGGACGCGACGCGGCCGGCCCGCCGAATCGCCGCATCTCGGCGGGGATCATGCTGGTGCCCGTGGTCGGGATGGGGCACAATAAGGGACGCGGTGTCCCTCGTGGGCGTAAGAGGCCGTAGGGGAAGACGAGCCTCGGTACGCATTCAGGAGGGTCCGGTGTCCGCACGTGGCGTCTTTTACGTCCACTCTGCGCCGCCTGCGCTGTGCCCGCATGTCGAGTGGGCCGTCGCAGGTGTACTTGGCGTTCCCGTCTCGCTGCCCTGGTCGGCGCAGCCGGCCGCCCCCGGGGCGATGCGCGCTGAGCTGTCATGGGAGGGCCGTCCCGGCACCGCCGCCGGCATCGCCTCGGCCCTGCGGTCGTGGCAACTGCTCCGGTTCGAGATCACCGAGGACGCCACCCCGGGGTGTGACGGCGTCCGGTACAGCAGTACGCCATCGCTCGGCGTCTTCACCGCGGTGATCGGGGCGAGCGGCGACATCTTCGTGCCGGAGGATCGGCTGCGCGCCGCCATGGCCGATGCCGCGGCCGGCAAGATCACCTTGGAGCAGGAGCTGGACCGGCTGCTCGGACGCCCCTGGGACGACGAACTCGAGCCCTTCCGCCGCGCCGGCGATGGCGCTCCCGTTCGCTGGCTGCACGCCGCCGTCTGAAACGGCCCCGAATCGCGAAGGGCCGGGTCAGATCGAGGCGACGAAGTCGAGGATGGCGGCGTTGGTCTCGGCGGGGCGTTCTTGCTGGGTCCAGTGGCCGCAGCCGGGGAGCCAGATCGTGTCGCGGAGGTTCGGGACGAAGCCGCGCATGCCCTCGATCAGTTCCTTTGTCCGCGGCTGGGCGACCACCATGTCCCGGTCCCCGCCGACGAAGAGCGCGGGCGGGGTGAGCGGAGCGCGGTGCCACGCGGCGGTGAGCTCCCAGTTCCGATCGAGGTTGCGGTACCAGTTCACCGGCCCGGTGAAACCGGTCGGCGCGAACTCCGCCGCGTAGGTGGCGATGTCGTCCTCGGTGAGCCATCCCGGCAGCTCGGCGGGCGCCGGGCAAATATCGAGGAAACCGCCGTCCGCGGGG
>CALAED010000274.1 GCA_937891035.1 uncultured Thermomonosporaceae bacterium
GAACACGAGGTGACGGTCGACCTTTGGCAGTCCTATCTCGAGCCCGAGCCCTACGCCGACGCCGCCGCCGGCCCGGACGGGGACAGGGAGGTTCAGTGAGCAGGGTGAGTGACCCGTGAGCGACGACCACGTGAGCACGCCGCTCGCCGCTCGGGTGCGCCGGTTCGAGGAGCGGCTCGCCGCGGCCGGTCTCGTCGATGACGCCGAACTGGACGCGGCGCTGGACCGCTTCCTGGGCGGCGCCTCGCCGGTCAACGGCGCCCGCATCGTCGCCCGCGCCTGGACCGACGCCGCTTTTCGAGACCGGCTGCTGGCAGACGCCAACGCGGCGTTGCCCGAGCTGGATCTGTCCATGCGGTCCGGCCTGCAGGAGCAGCGGCTCAAGGTGATCGCCAACACGGCGGCCCGGCACAACGTCATCGTCTGCACGCTCTGCTCGTGCTATCCGATCGGGCTGCTCGGTCCGTCGCCGTCGTGGTACAAGAGCGAGGCCTACCGGGCCAGGGTCGTCAGAGAGCCGCGTGCGGTGCTCGCCGAGTTCGGCCTCGAGCTGCCCGCCGAGGTTGAGATCACCGTGTGGGACGCCAGCGCCGAGAGCCGCTACATGGTGTTGCCCGTCCGTCCGGCCGGCACCGATGGCTTGAGCGAGACCGAGCTTGCCGGCCTCGTCACACGGGAGGGGCTGATCGGCACCGCGGCCGTGTAGGCCCGGTAGGCGGGGTATGCCCTCTGACATGCCCGAACTTCCAGATGTCGAAGGCTTCCGCCGGATCCTCGCCGAGCACTCGGACGGCGAGCGGGTGCGGCGGGTGCGGGTTCGCGACGCCGGGGTGGTCCGCGACGCCAATCCGCGGCGACTGGACCGCGCCGTACGCGGCCGGCGGTTCCGCGCGCCGCGCCGGCATGGCAAGTGGCTCATCGCGCCCACCGAGGGCGGGCCGACCGTCCTATTGCATTTCGGGATGACGGGCTCGCTGTCCTGGCACGACAAGCAGGAGCCAGAACATCGGCACGACCGCGTCGTGTTCGAGCTCGGCGGCGGCGAGCTGCGCTACCGCGACATGCGCAAACTCCAGGGCGTACGGCTCGCCGGCGACTCCGCCGCGGTCGACCGGGCGCTCGGCGAGCTTGGCCCGGACGCGCTGGACATCTCCCGGAGGCGGTTCGACGAGCTGGTCATGACTCGGCGCGGCCGGCTCAAGTCGGCGCTCACCGACCAAACGGTCATCGCCGGGCTCGGCAACCTGCTCGCCGACGAGATCTGCTGGCAGGCGAGGATCAACCCTACGCGGCCGGCCAGGGACCTCGATGACGCCGAGCGGGCCCGGCTCTACCGGGCCATGCGCCGCGTGCTGCGCGAATCGGTCAAGGACGAGCGGGTGCCGCCGCGTCGCCGCTGGCTCACCGGCGTCCGAGACGACCGTGGCGCCACGTGTCCGCGCTGCGACACCCGCCTGTCCCGGAGCCACGTGGGTGGACGCGCCACCCTCTGGTGCTCCCGGTGCCAGCCTGACTGACCCGCGGTCCCGTTTCACCGGGGAGCGGGCACCGGGGTACCGGGGTAACCGTCAGCGGAAGGCGGCGATGACCTTGGCCATCCGTTCCAGGGGAGCGGGGTCGGTGAGGTCGGGCAGCCGGATCATGACCTCGGTGGCGCCGGCCTCGGCGAGTTCGCGGAAGCGGCCCACGTGGTCGGTGACGGTGCCGGCGTGCATCGCGGCGGCATAGCGGGCGGCGCTGAGGCGGCGCGGCCGCAGCCGCTCGACGAGGGCGGCGACCTGCTCGTCGTCGGCGCCGACGAGGGCCGTCGACAGGTGGGTGAGCGCCACCTCGCGCCCGGCCTCGGCGCAGTGCTCGCGCAGCACCGCCGCCTTGTGCCGGAGAGTCGCCGCGTCGCCGAAGACGTTGGCCGCGTCGGCGTACCGGGCGGCCAGCCGCAGCGTGCGCCGTTCGCCGCCCCCGCCGACGATGATCGGAACGTGGTCTTGGACGGGGCGCGGGTAGCACGTCGTATCCGGCACGGCGAGCACCTCTCCCTGGAACGCCCGATTGCCCGGCCCCCAAAGCACGGGCAGCAGCCGCAGCGCGTCCTCCATCAGGGCATATCGCTCGGCGACCGGCGGGAAGTCCCAGCCGTAGGCGACGTGCTCGTCCTTGAACCAGGCGAGGCCGAGCCCGCAGATGGCGCGGCCGCCGCTCAGCACGTCGAGCGTGGCCACGATCTTGCCGAGGTGCGCGACGTTGCGGTAGGTGACGCCGGTGACCAGCGCGCCGAGTCGCACCCGGGTGGTACACGCGGCGAGGTACGCGAGCGTCGTGTAGGACTCGAGGAAGTCCTCCCACGGCCGCCCGATCTGGGGGATCTGCCGGAAATGATCCATCACATAGAGGGCATCGAAGCCCGCGTCCTCGGCCGCGGCGGCGATCTCCCGAAGCCGATCGGCCGTCGCCGTCCGCCAAGGGTAGGCGGCCAGATGCAGCCCGAAGCGCAGCCCGGTGGGCTGATCGCGCTGACGCAGCACCGCCGCCGGCGCAGCGGTGAAGGCCGTGGGCACGATCCGCACGGGACGCGGTGACAGCACGGCGGCGTACCCCTCGTCAGGAAGCGACTCGCGGACCCGGGCCCAGGCGCGCAGCTGGGCGGTGAGCACGTCGGCGGGGATGGGCCTGGCCCGCGCCCTGTTACGCGCCCGGCATTCCGCCGCCGGCAGATCGAAGGCGACGGCGACACACGGCACGTCGTGCCCGCCGGCCATGGCCAGCCACGCCGCCCGGCGCGACGCGTCGAGCCCGAGGGTGTCGACGACCGTGGTGAGCCGGCGGGCCATCCGGTGCCGGACGATCTCATCGAGCAGCGCGAACGCGTCGGCGCTCGCCGCGATGTCGTCCTCGCCGGCCCCTACCATGGCTCGCAGCCGATCGCTGGAGACGATGCTGTGCGGCCTGAAGTGCGCCGCCGCCCATGTCGACTTCCCCGCCGCGCTGGGCCCGGCAAGGATGACGAGGCACGGCTCCGGCAGGTTGAGGGCCGCATCATCCATGTCCCCCAGTATGGTCACCGCGGCCCCGCCGGCGAGCCCGAGGCCGCGCCCGCGCAGCCGCTCGGTTGCCGACCAAGCCACCTGAGCCGGTCAGCTGCGAGGGACCGACTGGTCGGGCGCCGCGCCGACGAGGTCGGTGAGGCCGAGGAGGCCGGCGGCGGCCGCGGGGCCGGGAGCACAGGCCGCCAGGCACTTCTTCGCCGCGGCCAGCTCGCGGGCGAGCCGGCGGCTCGCCCAGGCCCGTCCGCCCGCCTGCTCGACCAGCCGGGCCGCGGCGGCGATGCCATCGTCGTCCAGCGGCTCGTCCCCCCCGCCGAGCGCGGCGAGCCGGTGCGCGGCCGGGTGCCCGCCCGTGAGCGCCGCGACCACGGGCAAAGACTTCTTCCGGCGCCGGAGATCACCGCCGACCGGCTTGCCCGTCGTACGCGGGTCCCCCCAGATGCCGAAGAGATCGTCGGCGAGCTGGAAGGCCAGGCCGAGGTGCATGCCGAACCGCCACAGCCCCTCGACATGCTCGTCGGTGCCGCCGCCGGACCGGGCGCCGAGCGCGCCGGCGACCGCGAGCAGCGCTCCGGTCTTGTCGCGGGCCATGTTCAGGCATTCGGCCAAACCGACGTCCGTGCGCCGTTCGAAGCCGAGGTCGGCGCACTGGCCGCGGACCAGCCGCAGCAACGCCGCGCTGAGCCGGCGCGCGCCGCCCCCGTCGTCACCGCCCCTGGCCAGTTCGTCGAAGGCGAGCGAGTGCAGCGCGTCGCCGGTGAGGATGGCGTTCGTGGTGCCGAAGACCGACCACACGCTCGGCCGGTGCCGGCGCATCGTGTCGCGGTCCATGACATCGTCGTGCAACAGCGAGAAGTTGTGCACAAGCTCGACCGCCACCGCGGCGGGCAGCGCGCGGTGGGCGAGGCCGCCGACCGCCTCCGCGCACAGCAGTACCAGCGTCGGCCGTACGCCCTTTCCGGCGGCCGCGGCGGCGAGGCGCCCATGCAGATCGAGCCAGCCGAAGTGATAGCCGGCGATCGAGCGTAGTTCGGCCGGCAGCCGTTCGACCGCCGCGCGCAGGGCGGGATCGACCAGCGCCCTGGTCTGGGCGAGCACATCGGTCGCGGTTCGGTTCGGCGCGGCGACGGCACCGGTCCTGACAGTCGCCAAGGTCTGTCACCCCCCGTACGGGCCGGCGCTGACAGGCCCGTACGGTTCAGTGAGCGCCACGCCTCGCCCGAACGGAAGGCGCACGGAAGATGACCCTGTTGCACGTGTCGCATTATTGTGAACCGGCGCACAAGCGCCGCATCACTGTCTCCGGATGACGATCATGCGCGCCAGCGCTTCGAGTGCCGTGGCGGGCTGGGGGGCGGGCTCGGCCAGGCAGAGCTGGCGCAGGGCGCGGGCCAGCAGCCTGGCCGCCTCGGCCCGGCTCCAGACCCGTCCGCCGGCGATGTCGATGAGCTCGGCCGCGTGGACGCACTCGGCGTCCGACAGTGGCCGGTCGCGCCGGTAGAGCGCGGCGAGCTCGCGCCCGGCCGCGGAGTCCGAGGTAAGCGCCGCCACCACGGGAAGCGACTTCTTGCGGCTGCGCAGATCCGAGAACACCGGCTTGCCGGTGATGGCCGGGTCGCCCCAGATGCCCAGCAGGTCGTCGACGTGCTGGAAGGCCAATCCGACGTCCGTGCCGAAGCGGCGTAGCCGGCGGATCTGCCCGGGGTCGCCCCCGCCGAACGACCCGCCCATGGCGACGGCGCACCCCAGCAGCGCGCCGGTCTTGGCCAAGGCCATCGCGCGACACTCGGCGAGCGTCACGTCCGCCCGCCGCTCGAACGACAGATCGGTGCTTTGCCCCTCGATGAGCTCCTGTACGGCGGCGCCGAGCATGCGCACCCCGGCGGTGGCGGCCGGATGCCCGGACGCCGCGAGCACGTCGAGCGCGAGCATCTGCAACGCGTCGCCGGCCAGGATCGCCGCGTTCGCGCCGAACACGCGCCACGCTGTCGGGCGATGATGGCGGACGGCGTCGGCGTCCATCACGTCGTCGTGCAGCAGCGAGAAGTTGTGCACGAGCTCGATGGCGACCGCCGCCGGGACCGCCGGCCCGGCGGCACCGCCGACCGCCTGCGCCGCGAGCAACGCCAGCGCCGGCCGGATCCGCTTGCCGCCGGGGGCGTCGATGGGCCGGCCATCGGGATCCCACCAGCCGAAGTGGTAGCCGGCGACGTGCCGCATGGACGCGGGCAGGCCATCGACGGCGGCGCGCAGCGCGGGATCGATAAGACCCCGGCTCCAGGTGAGGATCTCGGCGGCCGGCCGGCCGCCCACCGGCGGTGTGGTGCCGGCGCACGTCGACGGGGCCTCGAAGGCGGGCACTGCCATGACACCGGCACCCTTTCCGTGAGTTGTCGGATCCTAGATCTCGGCGTCTTCGAGTACGCCGAGCGCGTCGGGCACGAGGATGGCCGCGGAGTAGTAGGTGCTGACCAGATAGGAACGGACGGCCTTGTCGTCCCCGCCCATCGGGCGGACCGACAGACCGGGCCGATATTCGTGGGAAATGCCGGTCTGCCGCAGTCCGATGACGCCCTCGTCGTCCTCACCCGTGCGCAACACCAAGATGGACGTCGTCGCCGCGCCGGTGACGGGGATCTTGTCGCAGGGATATAGGGGCACGCCCCGCCAGGCGACCAGCCGGCGGCCGGCCACCTCGACGCTGTCGGGGTAGACGCCGCGCCGGCTGCACTCCCTGCCGAAGGCGGCGATGGCACGGGGATGGGCCAGGAAGAGCCGGGAACCGCGCCGCCGGCACAGCAGCTCGTCGAGATCGTCGGGGCTTGGCGGCCCGGCGCGGGCGCGGATCCGTTGCCGGCGATGGGCGTTTGGCAACAGCCCGAACTCGCGATTGTTGACGAGCTCGTGTTCCTGGCGTTCGCGCAGCGTCTCGACGGTCAGCCGCAGCTGTTGTTCGAACTGTTCCATCGGGTCGTTGTAGAGGTCGGATACGCGCGTGTGCACCCGCAGCACCGTCTGCGCGACGCTGAGCTCGTATTCGCGCGGCGCGGCGTCGTAGTCGACGAACGTATGCGGCAGCGCCGGCTCTCCGGCGTGTCCGGAGGCCAGCTCGATCGCCGCCTCTCCATACTTGTTGCGCCGATATCCGGGCCCCGCGGCGACGCCGTCGACGTGCTCGCGCAGCGCGGTGTGCCGCTCGGCCAGCTCCCGGAAGGCGGCGCGGGGGAGCGCCAGCACCGAGCACCTGGTCATCGACCTGACGGTGACGTCCCAGGTGCCGGGCGCCGGCTCGGCCAGCGCCCGGTCGCCCAGGTAGTCGCCGTCGCCCAAGGTGCTCAGCATGGCGGCGCCGCCGTACTGGCCGGTGCCGATCGTGTCGACCTTGCCGTGGGCGATGAGCAGGAGCCGGTCCATCGGGTCACCGGCGGCCGCGATCACCGTGCCCGGCGGATAATCGCGCTGAACGAACGCGTCGGCCAGCGCCGCCAGCACCGCGGGGTCGGGGAAACCACGCAGGACCGGCAGCGCGTCGAGCGAGCCCGGCAGCACCCGGGCCAGGCCGCCGGCGATGGTGACCCGCACCCGGCGGTCGCGGACGTCGAGCGTGCGCCGGCGATTGACACGGTAGGTGCCGCTCGACACCTCGACCCAGGGCAACACGCGCAGCAGCCACCGGGGCGAGCGCTCGCGCGTCCGCGGCACGGACTTGGTCGTGGTGGCCAGGTTGCGCGCGGCCGCCGTACTCAGGCTCGATGGCCCGGCCGCCGCCGCCGCGCCGGCGTCCGGCGGCGCCGGCTCGGTCACGACCGCGCCGCCGCGGTGGCCGCGGGCGCACCCGGCTCGTCGTCGGCGTAGTTGGTCTCAACGTCCTCGAGGATGCCGAGCGCGTCGGGGACGAGGACGGCCGCGGAGAAATAGGCGCTGACCAGATAGGAGATGACGGCCTTGTCGTCGATGTTCATGAAGCGCACCGACAGACTGGGCTGGTATTCGTCGGGGATCCCGACCTGGTGCAGGCCGATGACGCCCTGCTCTTGCTCGCCGGTACGCATCAGCATGATCGAGCTGGTGCCTGCGTCGGTGATCGGGATCTTGTTGCAGGGGTAGATGGGCACGCCGCGCCAGGCCGGGATCCGGCTGCCGAGCGTCTCGACGCTTTGCGGGTAGACGCCGCGCCGGCTGCACTCCCTGCCGAAGGCGGCGATGGCGCGGGGATGGGCGAGGAAGAACGCCGGGCTCTTCCATACCGTGGCCAGCAGATCGTCGAGGTCGTCGGGTGTTGGCGGCCCGCTCCGGGTATAGATGCGCTGCTCAAAGGCCGCGTTGTACAACAGCCCGTACTCGCGGTTGTTGACGAGCTCGTGTTCCTGGCGTTCGCGCAGCGCCTCGATGGTCAGCCGCAGCTGCTGCTCGGTCTGGTCCATCGGCTGGTTGAACAGGTCGGCCACCCGGGTGTGCACCCGCAGCACGGACTGCGCGACGCTGAGCTCGTATTCGCGCGGGGACAGCTCGTAGTCGGCGAAGGTGCCGGGCAGCAGCGGTTCGCCGGCGTGCCCGGCCGCCACCGCGATCGCCGCTTCGCCATGCTCGTTGCGATCGCCACCCGGATCGGCCTGGACGCCCTCGATGTGGGCGCGCAGGGCCGCCGATTCGTCCAGCAGCCGCCGGTAGGCCGACTGCGGCAGCGCGAGCACGGTGCATGCGGTCACCGCCCGGACGGTGATGTCCCAGTTTTCCTGGGGCGAGTCCGTCAGCACCTGGACGCCGAAGTAGTCGCCGTCGGCCAGGATGCCGAGCGCGGTTTCGTTGCCGTATTTGCCGGCCCCGATCTTGTTGACCTTGCCGTGCGCGATCACGTAGACGTGGTCCATCGGCGCCCCGGACCGTACGATCACATCGCCGGGAGCGTACTCCTGCTGGATGAAGCCCTCGGCCAAAGTGCCGAGCACCTCGGCGTCGTCGAAGGTCCGAAGCGGCGGGAGCTCGCGCAGCTCCTGCGGGATGACTCGCACCTCGGCGCCGGTGGTGGCGAAGCTTACCCGGCCGTCGCCCACCATGTAGGTGAGCCGGCGGTTCACGCGGTACGTTCCGCCTGATGTCTGCACCCACGGGAGCAACCGCAGCAGCCAGCGCGACGTGATCGCCTGCATCTGCGGGACCGACTTGGTGGTCGTCGCGAGGTTGCGCGCCGCCGCGGTGCCCAGGCTCGACGGTGTGTTCTCCGGTTCCTCGATACTGACGTCCGGCTGGGTTGGTTCTGTCATGACCGAAATCGCCACCTCGTCATTGGTCCGACCTGTGAATCGCCAAGGAACGGGCGCCGCGCACTGCGGCCGAGCCGACATCAGCGGCCGTGGTGAAGCGAATTTGCACCGCCTTGGACGCGCGCTTTCGGGCATGACATTACGTCGCGTATTGAAGAGATCACAATGAGCGAGCAACCCTCCCCGCTTAACCGTCAAAACCGGCATACAACTGCCTTCCGCCCATAGACCGCCGGGGAAAGGGTCGTGCGCGGCGCGGCCGCATATGTGGTCACCAGGCACTTCTTGGATTTCCTCGGAGTGCGCCGCGCGGGCACTCGCGGGGTAAACCGGCCCGAGGGACAAGCAAGGATGTCCCGACGGTGACGAGGGACTGACACGCTGTAGACGCGGGGCGGGCCGCCGGTGGCTCTGGCGTCCACATGGTGGAAACCCCGCGCCTATTTACACGCCGACCACAGTTGTCAAATCTGGAACCGGGGAATGTGGCATGCGGGAGCCCGGGGAAGTCCACCCGGTGATGCCGGCCCCGCCGCGGTCGCGCGTGCGCGTACAGCGGAGTTCGGGCCGGGGGGAGCATCATGGCCGCCCAGCACGAACCCAACGAACGACTCCGCGCCCTGCTCGCCGAGGCCCACTGGACCGGACAGGGGCTGGCGCGCGCCGTCAACGCCGTCGGCGCCGAATCCGGCCGGCGGCTGCGCTACACCCGCGCGTCGGTGGCGCACTGGCTGGCCGGGGTCCGGCCGCGCCCGCCCGTACCCGAGCTGATCGCCGAAGCGTTCTCCCGCAGGCTGGGCCGCCCGATCACCGTCTGGGCCGTTGGCCTAGACGGTCCCGGCAACGGACCCCTATGCGGCGCGGCGCGCTGGAACGTCGGGCCGGCCGTGGGGACCGTCGGCGACCCGGCGGCCGCGCTGGCCGAGCTGGGCGGCGCCGACGCCGACCCGGCGCGGCGGGCCGCACTGCGGGACGTCGTTTATACGCTGGCGCCGCCACCGGGACCCCTTGACCCGGCACCGGCGCGGCGCGACACGACCGGCCGCCTGGGACGGTGGTGGCACGCCCAGATCGAGGCGGCCGCCGGGGTGGCGCAATTCTTCTCCGCCGCTGACGCCGCCTTCGGAGGCGGGCACGCGCGGTCCGCGCTGGCCGCCTACCTCGCCTCGGACATCGCTCCCCGGCTCCACTCGGCGGCCACGCCGCCGCTGCGGCGCCGGATGCTGTCCGCGGCGGCCAACCTGACCTACCTGTGCGGCTTCATGTGCTTCGACGACAACATGAACGGCGCGGCGCAGCGCTACTACACCATCGCCCTGCGACTGGCGGCCGAGGCCGGCGACCGGCGGATGCACGGGGTCGTGCTCAGGGCGATGAGCGTCCAGGCGCACCACCTGGGACACCACGGCCACGCCTTGCGGCTGGCCGAGGCGGCGGTGACCGGCGGCTCGCCGGCCGCCGGGCCGACGGCGCTGGCCTTCCTGCTCGGCCAGCTCGCCGTGGCGCGGGCGAACGTGGGCGATCGTGACGGGGCGCTCGCCGACCTGCGGGCGGCCGAACGCCGGCTGGACCGCCTGGATCGGCTGGATCGGCTGGACTGGCCGGACCCGGCATCAGACGTCATCGGGGCCTGTCATCGGGCGTCGCTTGACCATCAGCGGGCCGAGACGCTCGCGGCCCTCGGCGACCGGCCCGGCGCGATCGCGGCGCTGGCGGCGTCGCTGCGCCATCGGCCGCCCACCGAACGGCGCTGCCGCACGATCACCCTGGCGCGGCTGGCGGGGCTGCAACTCGACCATGGCCATCTCGAGGCGGCGGTCGAGACGTGGCACCGGTTTCTCGACGACTACCCGTACCTGCGGTGCGGCCGGGCCGACACCGCACTCGCGACCCTGCGGGCCCGCATCCGGCCCTTCCGCGACAACGCGGCCGCGCTCGGGCTGTGGCGGCGCGCCGCCGCGATCGCCGCGCACCCCGCCCGAGACAGATGACCCCGGGCGGTATCGCCGATGATCCTCAGGGCAGTGATCCTCATCACACGGGGGACGGCTGGCGAAGATCGCCGGCAAGTGTCACGCTTTGGGCACGTCCACCATGCCCGCGTGCGCGACGGCATCGTGGACGTTTCTCATGCGTCTCCCCGCGCGTCCCGGCGGGCGAGCGGCTTACGTATCCACAGCCCCGGCGCCGACCGCGCCGGGGCTGATCCCTGCGTGCCCGGACTCACGCGGATCCAGCCGGATCCAGAACGGAGGTCGAGATGGTGAGCGGCAAACAGCGCCGGCTATGCCGACTGCTCGGCGCGGACGGCAGGAGCCTACTGATCGCGCTCGATCATTCGGTGACCACCGGGGCTGGTGGCGGACTTTCCAACATGGCCGCAGTGCTGCGCGCGGTGGTCGACGGCGGCGCCGACGCGGTCGTGGCGCATCGCGGCGCCGCGGCCAAAGAGATGCCACTGCGACCGGCGACCGCGCTCGTCATCCATCTGTCCGGCAACACCACGCTGAGCGGCCGGCCGGCGCTCAAGGCCCGGGTGTGCGACCCGGAGACCGCGTTCGCCCTGGGCGCGGACGCCGTCTCGGCGCACCTCACGCTCGGCGCCGGCCACACGGAGGACCGGGCGGCGCTGGCCGATCTGGGGCGGATCGCGGCGAGCTGCGATCGCCTCGGCGTTCCGTTGCTCGTCATGACCTATGTCGATGGGGCCGCCGACCCGGCGGCGGCGAGCTTAGGCCCGGCCGTTCTGCACGCCGCGCGCGTGGCGGCGGAACTGGGCGCCGACATGGTCAAGACCGCGCATCCGGGCGACGACCATCTGGCCGAACTCGCCGCCACCGTGCCCGTGCCCGTCGTCATCGCCGGCGGTGCGGCGACCGGGTCCTGGGACGACTTCATCGCCGCCGGTAAGAAGGTGATCGGGGCGGGACTCGCCGGCCTGTGCGTCGGCCGCCGGGTGTTCGGCAGCGGTGATCCGGCGCGGGCGACGGCGCGGCTGCGGGCGATCGTGCACGGCGAGTCGCTTGCCAGGCCGGCGGAGCCGCCCGCCGGGATCGCGATGGAGAACGCCCGATGATCGGCCGCGCACCCATCAACATCGGCATGCTCTTCGACTGGCATGCCGCCAGGACGGCGCAGACCGTGGTTCACCTCGACCGGCCGTTCGACGTGGCCCCGGACGCCGGCACGACGCTCGGCGGGGCCGCCCTCGCCGCGCTGGTGCGGGACCTGTCGGACTGCCTGTACGCCGCGGGGCTGCGATACGGCGATCGGCTCGCCATCGTCAAGGACAACCACTTCGATGTCGTGGTGACGGCCGCCGCGGCGGCGCGGATCGGCGCGGTCCCCGTCATGATGGCGCCGATCGACTCGATCGAGGCCGTCCGTACCATGATCGGGCGTACCGGCCCCGCTGTGGTGGTGGCCGGCACGACCGTCCTGGCCCGCGCGGCCGCGGCCGGGATCGCGCTCGCCGACCCCGGCGTGGCGCTGATCGCCGCCGGCCCGCCCGGCGAGGAGGCGGCCGCCGGCCTGCCGTGCTTCGCCGACCTGCGCGGCGGCGCGACGGCGCCGGTCCGGGTGCGCCGCGACGACGAGCCGATGATCGTCACGCACACGTCGGGCACGACCGGCGTGCCCAAGCTGGTCGTCCACTCGGCGTGCACCGCGCTCGGCGGGCTGCCCTACCGGCTGGAGTCGCTGCGGCTGCCGCTGCTGACCTCGAAGCGCGGCGATGTGGTCGCCAGCGCGATCTCCTTCGCGCACATGCGGGGGCTGTCATGGACCAGGGCGCAGCTGACCCTGGCTCCGAAGGGCATGGTCGTCATCTCGCGCCCCGACAGCGGCAACGTCGTCGAGGTGCTGGCGCGGCACCGGCCGACGTCGCTGGAGGCGCCGCCGAACATGTTCCAGCGGTGGGAGGAGCTCGCCGAGCTCAAGCCCGATCTCTTCGCGCAGGTGAAACGGTTCATCAGTACGTTCGACGCGGTGCATCCCCGTACGGTGCGCACGTTCCTCGGCGTGTCCCGGCGCCGCCTCCCGGTCTGGGCGTGGGGGCTGGGACAGTCCGAGATCGCCGGGTTCACCTTCAACATCTTCACCAGGCGGACGGTGCGCCGCGGCCGGCGCGCCCGGCTCGACGTGACCAACCTCGGCTGGCCGGCGCTGGTCCGGGTGCGCGTCGTTGACCCGGCGACCGGACGCCGGCAGGGCCGCGGCCGGCCGGGATTGATCATGGTGCGCACCCAGACCCGCTGCCTGACGTATCTGGGTGAAGAACGTCGCCATCGAAGCAAGGTCATCGGGCCCTGGTGGAATACCGGCGATCTCGGCGAGCGCGCCGGCCTCGGCCGGTTCCGGCTGGTTGACCGCGAGGTGGACATGGTGCCGGGGATGAGCTGCATCGAGATGGAAAGCGCGTTGCTCGACCGCCTGGACCGCGCCATCGAGGTGATCGTGCTCGCCGGCCTCGACGGCGAGCCGGCCGTCCCCGTGGTGTGCATGCGGGACGACCGGCTGACCAGGGCGGAGTGGTCCCGTGCCAGCGACGGCCTGCCCACGCTCGCCGAGCCGCGAGTCGTGCCCTGGGACGAGGTCCCCAGAACCGCGACGTGGAAGGTGCGGCGGGTCGAGCTGCGGGAGCGGTTGATCGGCGCGCGCACCGGACCCGGCACCGGCAGGTGGACCTGATCGATGACGTTGCTCGATGGACGTGTTGATGGACGTGCTCGGTGGACGTGCTCGATGGCGTGCGCCGAGAAACGCGACGGAAGGATGACACGTGATGTGGTGGCCGTCCCCGCTGCTCGGCGGCGATTCGGTGGCGCCGATCGTCCGCGGCGCGCGGGATCTGCCCGACTGGTACTACGTTGGCCTCGTCGTCATCGTCGGCTGCTGCTGGCTGGCCGCGTATGTGCTGGCCATCCGGGAGGCGCGGCTGAGCGGGTACGCCGGCATCCCCGCGGTCGCCGTCGCGCTCAACATCGGCTGGGAGTTCAACAACGCGCTGGTCGTGAACCACGCGTCGTGGCAACGGCCGTTCAACTTCGGATGGTTCCTGCTCGACCTGCTCATCGTGCGGCAGGTGCTGCGGTACGGGCAAAAGGATCATCCGGAGCTGCCGGCCGCCACGTTCCGGCGGCGCTTCTTCGCGCTCGTCGTCTTCGGCGCCGTCTTCGTCCCGGCGGTCGAGCTGGAGATCGACGATTTCTACGGCGCCTACACCGGCCTCGGGCTGAACGCCTGGATGAGCCTCGCGTTCGTACTGGTCCTGCGCCGGCGCGGATCCACAGCGGGTCAGTCCATGTACATCGCGTTGAGCAAGGGCGCCGGATCCCTCCTCGGCGTCGTGCTGTCGATCTCGCTGTATCCCCACAGCTTCGTCATACCGGTCCTGGGAGCGACCGTCGTTGTGCTGGACGCGTACTACACGGTGACGCTTTACCGGCAGTTCGGGCGGGAGGGCGCGGACCCGTGGCGGCCGCGCCGCCGGACCGCCGCCGTACCGACGACCATGACGGTCCCGGCGATCGGTTCCGGAACCTGAGTCAGGACACGTGGCCGAGTAACGAAAGGCGGAAGTCGCCATGGAATTGTGGGCGGACCTGACCCGGTCGAGCGCCGAGGCCACCGCGCCTGCCCTCGCGCACGCGCGGTCCGCGGCGATCACCACGGTGCTGCTGCGGCCGGATCAGCTCGCCGGCTGGGAGCCGCTAGAGCGGATCGACGTCGCCTGCCCGGTCGACCCCGCCGCGGCGGCCGCTCTGGACGATCGGCGGGTCGGCGTACTGATGGCCGCCGCGCCGGCCGATCTCGACGGCGTACGAGCCGTCGCCGCCGGACGACCGGTCGGGGTCCGCTGCGAGATCTCCGATGGCGTCGCCATGAATCGGGCGGCCGGTCTGTGCGGCGAGGTCGACGTACTGGTGGCGGTGTGCGCCGACGAGACGAACATCCCGCTCGAGCTACTGCTCGCCAGGGCGCAGGGCACCCGGACCCGGGTGTTGAAAGAGCTGGTGAACGGCGTCGATGAGGCCGCGACCGTCGCCGGGGTCCTGGAGAGCGGTCCCGCCGGCTTCGTGGTCCGCGGCGACCGGTTCGCAGACATCGACCGGGTTGGCGAGATCATCCGGACGCGCGCCGACGAGCACAAGGAGCTGGTACGGCTCGAGGTCACCCGCGCCGAGCCGATCGGCATCGGCTACCGGGGCTGTGTGGACACCACATCGATGTTCGGCGAGGACGAGGGGATGATCGTCGGGTCCACGTCGGCGGGCGGCGTCCTCGTCTGCGCTGAGGTGCACTACCTGCCGTACATGAACCCGCGCCCGTTCCGGGTGAACGCCGGAGCCGTGCACTCCTACGTCTTCGGCGCCGAGAACACCGCGTACATCACCGACCTCGCCGCCGGCGAGCGGGCGCATGCGGTGTCGGCCGGCGGTCGCTTCCGCGAGGTGGTGGTCGGCCGCGTGAAGGTCGAACTGCGTCCGCTGCGGCTCATCGAGGCGCGCCACGACGACGTGACCGTCAACGTGTTCCTGCAGGACGACTGGCACGTCCGGGTGATGGGCGACGACGGCCGGCCGCTCAACCTGACCACCGTCGTCCCGGGGGCCGGGCTGCTCGGCCACGTCGCCGAGCCGGGGCGCCACGTGGGGATCAAGGTCGCCGAACGCATCAGCGAATTTTGATGGCATTCCCCCGGGTTGATGAGCGAGCAGTGCCGGCCCAAAGAAGAAGGTGGACACAACGTGACCGCGGATGTGACCTCCCCCGCACAGCTGCGCCGGGTGCTGCTCGAGCGCGTCGAGCGCCGCATCAGCGACTTCCTCGCCGTGGAACGCGAACGGCGCTGCCGGGTGGACGCCCGGGCCGGCGTGCCGATCGACGCGCTGTCGCAGCTGATCGGCGCCGGCGGCAAGCGCGTCCGCCCGTCGTTTTGCATCGCCGGCTACCTCTCCGCCGGCGGTGACCAGGCCGCCACCGACGGCGTGGTCGCCGCCGGCGCCGCGCTAGAGGTGCTGCACACCTGCGCGCTGATCCACGACGACGTGATGGACGCATCGGCGCGACGCCGTGGGGCGCCGACCCTGCACACGAGGCTGTCCGCCGAGCACTCCAGGCGCGGGTGGGCGGGCGAGCCGCACAGGTTCGGCGAGAGCGTCGCCATCCTCGCCGGCGACCTGGCGCTGATCTACGCGGACGTGATCATGTCAGAGGTGATCACCTCGGTCGCGTACGCGCCGGTCCAGGCCGCCTGGGCGGAGCTGCGCGCCGAACTGGTCGTCGGGCAGTACATGGATCTGGTCGCCGCCGCCGAGCGCTCGGCCGACCCCGAGCTCGCCCGGTGGATCGCCATCACGAAATCCGGGCGGTACACCATCCACCGCCCGCTGGTCATCGGCGCCGCCATCGCCGGGCGGGCCGAACTGGCGCCCACGTTCGCGACGTACGGAGACGCGCTCGGCGAGGCGTTTCAGCTGCGGGACGACCTGATCGACGCCTTCGGCGCGGCCGCCGACACCGGCAAGCCGGCCGGACTCGACTTCGCGCGGCACAAGATGACCTTGCTGTTGAGCCTGGCCATGCGGCGCGACTCGCGCGTCCGCGACCTGGTGCACTGCGGCGACCCCGACCCGGACAAGCTGCGCGAGGTGCTCATCGACGCGGGCGTGCCCGACTATCTGGAACGGCGCATCGACCGGCTGGTCGACGCCGGCTGCCGGGCGGTGTCCGCCGCGCCGATCGAGCCGGGCTGGCAGGCGGAACTCGTCGCGATGGCGCGCGAGGTCGCCTATCGGGAGAACTGACGCCGCCTGCGTCTCGCGCGGTGCTCGTTGTGCCTCCCGCTCAGCCTCGGCGGCTCGCTCGGGTGGTGCGCTCCTCGGCGATCGAGGTGAGCTCTTCGATGTCGTATTCGGCCCGGCCCGGGGTGCCGTATCTGGTGAGGCGGCCGCGGCGGGCCCATTGGCGGATGGTGGCCTCCGGCACTCCCACGGCGATGGCGGCGATCTTGGTCGGGACGGTCGTCCGGCGCGGCCGGCGGCCGGGGGGGCCGGCTGCGGCGTTCATGCCCGACTCGCGCGGTCCAGGCGGCGACGCAGCAGCAGCCACTGGTCGGGGCGCCAGGCATGCCGCCCGCTGTCGCAGCCGACCTCCGGCGCGCTCCCGGCATCGTGCCCCGGCCGCCGGGCGCTGAGCAGGCCGGCGCAGCCGGGTTCTATGCACCGGCCGAGCTCGATCATGTCGGCGGGCCTGGCGTCGATGACGCTGAGGGTACCGGCCACCAGTTCACCGATCTCGGCGACGAAGTCGGCGGCGCCGGGATGTGCGGCCAGCCAGTCGAGATGGGCCGTCAGGAACCGCGTGAGGTGACCGACGTCGCCGCCGCTCGCCGGCAGCCAGGAGCTGACCGCCGCCGCCCGCCGGCTGCTCGACG
>CALAED010000275.1 GCA_937891035.1 uncultured Thermomonosporaceae bacterium
TCGGCCTCCTGCTTGATCGGCTTGTAGACCGTCATGCACTGGGTGCCGTCGAGGACGTTCTGCAGGCCCTCCTTGGTGGCGTCCTGGCCGGTGACCGGGACCTTCCCAGCGGCGTTGTTCTTCTTCAGGATCGAGATGGCGGCGTTGCCCAAGCCATCGTTCGCGGCGAGCACACCGTCGATCTCGCCCTTCTGCTGGGTCCACATCTGCTCGAAGATCGTGGCGGCCTGCTGATTGTCCCACTCGGGAACGGCCTGCTCGGCGACCTTCTTGTAGTTGCTCTGCTTGTCGAGCTCTTCATGCGCGCCCTGGCTGAACAGCGTGGCGTTGTTGTCGGTCGGCGAGCCGTTCAGGTAGGCGATGTTGGCCTGCTTGGCGCCCAGACACCGCGCCAGGCCCTTGCCCTGCTCGCGGCCCACCTGGACGTTGTCGAACGAGACGTAGTAGTCGGCGACGCCGCCCAGCGTCAGCCGGTCGTAGTCGATCGTCTTGACGCCCTGGGTCTGGGCCTTCTTCTCGATGGCGGCGCCCGACTCCGAGTCGAGGTTCACGATCGCCAGCACGGTCGCGCCGTTCGTGATCATCTGGTCGGCGATCGTCTGCATCCGCTGTTTGTCGCCCTCGGCGTTCTGGATGTCGTACGGCACGCCGGCCGCCTTGAACGCCTGCTCGAGCAGCGGGCGGTCGGCCGTCTCCCAGCGAACCGATGACTTGGTGTCGGGCAGGATGACGCCCACCTTGCCTTTGACGGCGCTGCTGGTCCCAGGACTGGCGGCGCTGTTTTCACCACTCTCGCCGCCGCACGCGGCGATGCCGAAGGTGGCGATCGCCGCGGTCGCCGCGATGGACGCTATGCGCATGAGTTTCACGTCGACTCCTCCTTCGGCGGCCTCGGGTGCTCGGCCGCCGGGCAAGGGTTTGTTTGGGCGCAAAACGTATTTCCCGATCGGCGGGCGGTGATAGGGACGAAAGGCCTGTGATATGGGTCAGCAACAACATCGCAACCGACTCGTAACATCGGCTTTCAGGGCTCACGAAAGCCCAGGTAAAACGGCTCGGCCACCGTCCGCCCCTCCCGTACCAGCGAAGACGCGGGCGGGCGGCGGGACGGTAAGTGGCGGGGGCTCAGACCTGTGGGAGGACCTCGGCGGCGAGAAGTTCGATGTGATCGAGGTCGCCGACGTCGAGGACCTGCAGGTAGACGCGATCGCAGCCCACCTCGGCGAACCTTCCGATCTTGTCGACGACTTCTGCCGGAGTGCCGGCGATGCCGGTCTCGCGTAGCTGGTCCAACGGTTTGCCGATCGCCGCGGCGCGCCGCGCCACCTCGGCGTCGTCTCGGCCACAGCACACGGCCTGCGCCACGGAAAAGATCATCTCCTTCGTCCGGGCCACCTCCGCGCAGGCGGTCCGGACGCGTTCGATCGCCGCTCCCGTGCCGTCGGGCGGCTGGAACCCGGCGTTGAACTCATCGGCGAACCTGGCCGCGAGCCGCGGCGTCCGCCTGGGCCCCCAGCCGCCGACGATGATGGGCGGGTGGGGGCGCTGCGCGGGCTTGGGCAGCGCGGGCGAGTCGGTCAGGCGATAGTGGGTCCCGGCGAAGGAGTACGTCGAGCCCTCCGGCGTACCCCACAGGCCGGTAATGATCTCGAGTTGCTCCTCCAGCCGCTCGAACCGCTCGCTCCGGCTGGGGAAGGGGATGCCGTACGCGGCGTGCTCCGCCTCATACCACCCCGTGCCGAGCCCGAACTCGACCCGCCCGCCGCTCATCTGGTCGACCTGGGCCACGGAGATGGCGAGCGGCCCGGGCAGCCGGAAGGTCGCGGCGGTCACAAGGGTCCCAAGACGGATCCGGCTGGTCTCGCGGGCGAGCGCGCCGAGGGTGATCCACGAATCGGTCGGCCCGGGCAGGCCAGACTGCCGCATGATGGCCTGATAGTGATCAGACCTGAAGAACGCGTCGAACCCGCCTTCCTCGGTGGCCTTGGCGACGCGCAGCAGCGTGTCGTAGCTCGCCCCTTCCTGGGGCTCGGTAAAGATCCGTAGGCGCATTGGCCCATCTTGGTACGGCAAGGCCCGGAGCGCTAACGCTCCGGGCCCCGCGCTGCCCAGTCGGACGGACCGTGCCTTCCTCAGCCGGACGTGCCCGCTTGGGCGGCCGTCCTTGGCCCCGACCAGCGGCTAACCGTCGAACCCGCGGCGCGGGCGGCCGATCCGGTAAAGGATCAACCCCACCCCGATCAGCAACAGCGCCACCTGGATGAACGGCTTGGCCGGCAGGCCGGTGCTGGGCAGTTCGGCCATATCCTTGCCGGGGGCGTGCCGCGGCGGCGCGGCGAGCGATCGGCTCGGGACGCGTGCCCGCGCGAGGCGGGGCACGGCGGCCACCCTGGTGCGCGCGACGGCCGAGTTGTTCGCCATCACGGTGTCGCTCGTCGCGGTGGTGACCCGGGTGGGGGCCTTGACGACCGCGCCCGGCTTGGCCTTCGGCCGCACCTTGAACACCAGCGACTTCGACGTCCCCGGCGCCATGGCGCCCATGGCGCAGACCAGCCCGCCGCCGGCGCCGGCGGGCTTGCATTTCGCGCCGCCTTTGACGAGCTTGATCGGTGGCGCCGCCGCGAGCGGCCCCACACGCCCGCGGCAGGCCTCGGACTTCGTGACCGCCTCCGCGGCCGCGGCCTCGGCGCCAGTTCCGGATTCGGTCTCGTTCGACCCGGCGGACATGTCCGCCTCTTTCTCCTTGTCCGCCGCCTTGTCCGCCGCCTTGTCCGCCGCCTCGCTCCCGGCGCGCACGCAGGCGCCCGCCCCGTGCGCCCCGATGGCCGCCGAGTCACGAAGGACGACCAGCCTCGCCGGGATCGTGCCCCGGTTGGTCACCGTGACCTTGTACGGGATGGGCGCCCCGGGTCGTACCCGCTCAGGGCCGGTCTTGGTGACCGCGACGTCGGTCGGCTTGGCCACCTTCACCGCCGGGAAGGTCACCACCGCCCGCTTCGCCTTGGGTGAGTGCGCCCAGCTCAGACGTGCCTTGGTGGAGATCGTCTGACCGAGGGGCACCTTCGGGGCGACCTTGGCGGTCAGCATGCCGGTCTTGGTCTGGCCGCGCTTGAGCGCGCCGAGCCGGCAGACCGCCATGGTGCCCTGCCACGAGCAGTTCTGCTGCCCGGATACGAACGACAGGCTCTTGGGCAGCGGCGCGGCGAAGGTCACGTTCTTGGCGCCCACCGAGCCCTTGTTGGTGACGGCGAACGGCCATGAGTAGGTCTGCCCGGGCAGGATCGGCCCCGCGGGTCCGTTCGTGGTGGCGACCACCTCGGCCGCGCGGTGGGAGCGGTTCCGGGCCGGCGCGCCGCCTTTGTACGCGTGCCGCTCGCCTCCGGAGCCGACGGGTCCGTCCGCTCGCGCCGTGTCACCGGACCCGCTTAGCGGAACGACCCCGAGGAGCGCCGTCGCCGTCAGCACGACGAGGCTTCGGACGCCGCGCGAGCGTCTCGATGAGTAGATCATTCGTCCCCCGACTTGGTCGATCTCATGATTGGGTCCCGTTGTAGCCGGTGGGATGGCGATTTCCCAACGCCGTGTCAGCGTGTCGTCGCAGTGAGTGATGCCAACTCTTGGCCAAGGGCGCGGAGCGGCGCATCGTCAACCGGCGGTTGACGGTCGACGATCGTCAACCTATGGTTGACGATATGGACCAACTGCCCGCGCGGCTCGACGATCTCATCGAGTACGTGAAGTCCCGGTATCCGGACGGCGGTCCGTTAGAGCGCCTTTCCGCCGCGGTGCTCGCCGCCGAACAGCTCGACGAGCTGGCGGACCACCTCATCGGACACTTCGTCGACCAGGCCCGCCGGGCCGGGGCGTCGTGGACCGAGATCGGCCAGAACATGGGCGTCAGCAAGCAGGCGGCCCAAAAACGCTTCGTCCCCCGCGAGTCGGACAACGACGCGCTCCAGGGCGGCGGCCTGTTCGACCGGTTCACGCCGCGGGCCAAGCAGGCCGTGACCGAAGCCCACGAAGCGGCCCGCGAGGCCAGACACGGATTCGTCGGCACCGAACATGTCGTCCTCGGCCTGCTGAGCCAGCCGGAAGGGCTCGCCGCCCGGGCCATCGAAGCGCAGGGGGTGCGGCTCGACGCGGTCCGGGCGGCCGTCGTCGCGCTGTTCGCCCCGGGCGCGGACGAGGCCGTCACCGGGCATCTTCCGTACACCAGGCGCGCCAAGAAGCTGCTCGAGCTGACCATCAGGGAGGCGCTGAAGCTCGGGCACAACTATGTCGGCACCGAGCACATCTTGCTCGGCCTGCTCAGCGATGAGGAGGGCCTCAGCGGTCAGGCCCTGATCGGGCTCGGCGTCACCAAGGAACGCACGCTGGAGTGGCTGATCCCGGTCCTCACCAAGACGGCCGCCGACAAGGGACGGCGACCTCCTGTCGAGCCGCCGACCGGCCCCTGACCCCACGGCGCCCTAGGCCCTGACCAGGACCGCCAGGATCTCGACGTGGTGGGTCATCGGAAAGGCGTCGAAGGCGCGCAGCTCGTCGAGGGTCCAACCGCGTTCGCCGAAGTACGCCAGGTCCCGGGCGAGGGTGGCCGGATCGCAGGAGACATAGGCCACCCGCCGCCCGGCCAGCTTGGCGATGCGGTCCACGACCGTACGACCCGCGCCCGTGCGGGGCGGGTCAAGCACGACCAGATCGGCGCGCTCGACCTTCCCGCCGCCCGCCACCCCGAACTCGATGGCGTCGAGCACGTCTTCGACCTTGCCGTGCTCGATCGACACGTGCGGCAGGTCGCGCAGGTTGAAGCGGGCGTCGTGTACGGCCTGCGCATCGGACTCAACGCCCACCACCAGGCCGGCGGAGCCGATCCGCTCCCCCAGCACGCCGGCGAACAGGCCGGCCCCGCAGTACAGATCGACGGCGATGTCCCCCGCCTTCGGGCGCAGCGCGGCCAGCACGGCGTCGGCCAGCACCTGCGCGGCACCCGGGTGCACCTGCCAGAAGCCGTCGCCGCTGACCTGCCACAACCGGCCGGCGACCGACTCGCGGACGTACGGCAGCCCGCGCCCCGGTTCCGGCCGGCCGCGCACGAGCCGTACCGGAACGTCCAGACGCGGCAGCGCGGCGGCCCGCGCGCGGCCGCCGCTGCCGCCCGAACGCCCGCCACGCCCGCCACGTCCGCCACGTCCGCCACGTCCGCCGCGCCCGCCGTCGCCTCGGCGGTCGCGGCGCTCGGACAACACGACGACGCGGTCGCCGGTCCCGGCGGACACGATCACCGCCACGCCGGTGACCCCGGGCCAGCGCTTGCGCTCGACGCCCAGCCGTTCGACCTCGGGGTGCGCGATCAGACAGGCGTCGATCGGCTCGATCTCGTGCGACCGATGCCGCCGCAGCCCGATGGCGCCGTCGCCGCGCACCGAGAACTGGACGCGGGTGCGCCAGCCGAGGCCGGGCGGGGTGAGCACGGCGGCGTCCGGCATCGGGATCTCTTCGACGGTCACCGAGCGCTCGATGCCCGCCAGCCGCTTGAGCTGCTCTTCGATCACGGCCGCCTTGAGCCTGCGCTGCGCGGCCGGCGCGACGTGCTGCCAGTCGCAGCCGCCGCAGCGACCCGGCCCGGCGAACGGGCACGGCGCGGGCACCCGATCCGGCGAGGCGTTGAGGATCTCCACCGCGTCGGCGCGCAGAAAACTTTTGGTCTCGTCGGTCACCCGGGCCTTGACCCGTTCGCCCGGGAGCGTATGGCGGACGAAGACGACCCGCCCGTCATGCCGCGCCACGCACCAGCCGCCATGGGCCACCGGCCCGATGTCGAGCTCCAGCAGATCGCCGGCGGTCGCGCCCGGCCGGGCGCGCGGATCGGCGGCCGCGGGTCGGAAGGCCGAGCGTCGGAAGGCTGCGGAATCGGCGGACTCGGGGTCAGTCACGATCGGCCACGATACCGCCGGCCGCGCGCACTCCGTCACCGTCGACGTCGGCGTCTTGGCCGGCGTCCTGCTCGGCCTCGTACGGGCGGCGCACCGAACCACGCCCGAACGTGTTGTCGGGCCGGGCCCTGAGGCGGTCAGAGGAGATGAGCTGCCAGGGCACGCTCGTCACCATCACGCCGGGCTGGAACAGCAACCGGCTCTTGAGCCGCAGCGCGCTCTGGTTGTGCAGCAGGTGTTCCCACCAATGCCCGACGACGTACTCGGGGAGGAACACCGTCACGACGTCGCGCGGGCTCTTGCGGCGAACCTGCTTGACATAATCCAGGACCGGTTTGGTGACCTCTCGATAGGGAGAGTCCAAGATCTTCAGCGGCACCGGCAGGTTGAGCTGCTCCCACTCGTCCTGCAGCCGCCTGGTCTCATCGGCGTCGACGGCCACGGTGACCGCTTCCAACGACGACGGCCGGGTGGCCCGTGCGTAGGACACCGCCCGCAGGGTCGGCTTGTGCATCTTGGAGACGAGCACGATGGCGTGGTTGCGCGCCGGCAGGGCCACGTCTTCGCCGCTGGGCACGAGTTCCCGCGCCACATGGTCGTAGTGCCGCTTGATCGACCGCATCAGCATGAAGAGGATGGGCATCGCGATGCAGACGATGTACGCGCCGTGAGTGAACTTCGTGATCAGCACGATGACGAGCACGAAGCCGGTCACCGACCCGCCGACCGCGTTGATGGTCCGCGAGCGCAGCATCCGCCGCCGCGCGCGTACGTCGGTCTCGGTGCGCAGCAGCCGGTTCCAGTGCCGCACCATGCCGGTCTGGCTCAGCGTGAAGGAGACGAAAACGCCGATGATGTAGAGCTGGATCAGCTTGGTCACCTCGGCGCGGAACGCGTAGACGAGAACGCCGGCCATGGTGGCCAAGATGATGATCCCGTTGCTGAACGCCAGCCGATCACCGCGAGTGTGCAGTTGGCGCGGCAGATAGCCGTCCCTGGCCAAGATCGAGCCGAGCACGGGAAATCCGTTGTACGCGGTGTTGGCCGCCAGGAAGAGAATCAACGCCGTCACCCCGGCGATGTACACGAACGGGATCGAGCCGTCGCCGAACACCGCCGCCGCCACCTGGGTGAGAATCGGTTCCTGGCTGTAGTCCGCGCCCACCGGCCGTCCGTCGCGCAGCAGGTCGCTGCCGGGATTCTCGGCGACCCTGACCTTCGAGGCCAGCGCGAGCGCGATCACTCCGCCGAACATCGAGACTGCGATGATCGCCATCATCAGCAGGGTGGTCGCGGCGTTCCTGCTCTTCGGCTTGCGGAACGCGGGCACGCCATTGCTGATCGCCTCTACCCCGGTGAGCGCGGCCGACCCCGATGAAAAGGCTCGGAGCAGCAAGAACACGAGCGCGAAACCGGCAAGGCCGGTCTCCTCGGCTCTGATCTCAAGGTCGGCGGTTGGCGCCCGCAGCGTGTCACCTATGCCAAGCCGGAACAGTCCGATCATGATCATGCCCAGTACGCCGATGACGAAGGCGTACGTCGGGATGGCGAAGATGGTCCCCGACTCGCGCACGCCGCGCAGGTTCATCACCGTGAGCAGCACGATGATCGCGATCGCGACCAGCACCTTGTTCTGCCCGATCCAGGGGATGGCCGAGCCGATGTTCTCGACACCTGACGAGACCGACACCGCCACGGTGAGCACGTAGTCGACCAGCAACGCGCTGGCCACCGTCAACCCCGCACGGGATCCCAGGTTGGTCATGGCGACCTCGTAATCGCCGCCCCCGCTGGGATAGGCGTGTACGTTCTGCCGGTACGAGGCGACCACGACGAACATCACGATCGCGATGATCAGCGCGATCCAGGGCGCGGCGCCGTAGAACGCCAGACCGGCCACGGCCAGCATCATCAGCAGTTCCTGCGGCGCGTAGGCCACTGACGACAACGGGTCGCTGGCGAAGATCGGCAAGGCGACGCGCTTCGGCAGCAGCTGCTCGTGTAGCTGAGTGCTCCGTAGCGCCCGGCCTACGAGGAGCCGCTTGACAAGGTCCGAAGCCTTCGACACAGAACGAGACTCTAGTCGTCCGGCTTTACGGTTCTTCACCGCCGCCCGGGCCCCGATGGGGGGCGACATGGTGGTCGCGGCCAGGCCGGGGTATCACCTGCCCTGCCAGATGGATAGGTTTCAACCCGTCGAGGATCGGCTTGGAGATCCGGGCGCCGAGAAGGGACGGCCGTGCATATCGTGATCATGGGATGCGGGCGGGTCGGATCGACACTCGCCCACATCCTGGAGGACAAAGGCCATTCGGTGGCCATCATCGATCAGAACCCGGAGGCCTTTCGCCGGCTTCGCGGCGGGTTCAGGGGTCGCCGCGTCACCGGCTTCGGCTTCGACCGTGACGTCCTCGTCGAGGCCGGCATCGAAAAGGCGTCCGCGTTCGTCGCGGTCAGCAGCGGCGACAACTCCAACATCATCTCCGCCCGGGTGGCCCGCGAGACCTTCGGCATCGAGAACGTCGTGGCGCGGATCTACGACCCACGCCGGGCCGAGGTCTACCAGCGTCTCGGCATTCCCACAGTGGCGACCGTGCGGTGGACCGCCGACCAGATGCTGCGCCGCCTGCTGCCCGAGGGCTCTGAGCCGATGTGGCGAGATCCGAGCGGTGAGGTCGTCCTCGCCGAAGTGACCGTGGACCGCTCATGGATCGGGGAGAGCGTCGGCGCGCTGGAAGGAGCGACCGGCGTCCGTATCGCCTTCCTCTCCCGGATGGGCGACGCCATCGTGCCGCACGCCGACACGGTCATCCAGGACGGCGACATCGTCCACGTCATAGCGCGTGCGGCCGATATGGAGCGCATCAACGCGGCCGTCGTCAAACGCGCCGAGGAAGGAGCCCACTGATGCGAGTCGCCATCGCCGGAGCGGGCGCCGTCGGGCGCTCGATCGCCCAGGAACTGCTGGAGAACGGCCACGAGGTGCTCCTCATCGACAAGAGCCCGCGGGCCATCAAGGTCGAGGCGGTCCCACGCGCCGAGTGGCTGCTCGCCGACGCCTGCGAGATCGCCGCGCTCGACGACGCCGGCCTCGAGCGCTGCCACGTGGCGGTCGCGGCCAGCGGCGACGACAAGGTCAACCTGGTCGTTTCCCTGCTGGCCAAGACCGAGTACGGGGTGCCGAGAGTGGTCGCCCGCATCAACCACCCCAAGAACGAGTGGCTGTTCAACGAGTCATGGGGCGTGGACGTGGCGGTGTCGACCCCCCGGCTGCTGTCGGCGCTCGTCGAGGAGGCGGTCAGCGTCGGCGATCTGGTGCGGCTGATGACCTTCCGGCAGGGCGAGGCCAACCTCGTCGAGCTGACCTTGCCCGAAGACGCTCCGCTCTCGGGTCAGCGGGTCGGGTCGGTCACCTGGCCACACGACACGGCGCTGGTGGCGATCCTGCGCGAGGGCCGGGTGCTGGTGCCGAGCACCGACGACACCCTCGAGGCGGGCGACGAACTGCTGTTCGTGGCCAGCCAGGACGTGGAGGACGAACTCGGCGACCTGCTGTCGTCTCGTTGACCGGCGCCGGCCGACGGTTTTGGCGGACTACGACGGTTTGAGGGTGTCGGTTTCGCCGACCCGATAAGGGGTGTTGCCGCGCATCAGCACCACCGCGGCCAGCGCCAGCGCGCCGAGGTAGGCGGGCCAGCCCAAGGCGACCTTGCTCACCCCGAGCCAGGCCACCTGCGCGGACAGATAGAGCGGGACCTGCACGGTCAGCTTCACCACGCCCGGCAGCAGCAACAGCCAGGACAGCCGGGTGCACACCTTGACCATCGCCGGGTCGCGCCGCCAAGCGAGCGGGTCGTCGGGATTGGCGGCGCCCACCAAGAACCCCACGAACGGCCACCGCGTGAGGATGGACAGCAACATCAGGCCGCTCACCGTGCCGGTCCATAGCATGCCGGGCAGGAAGGCGTCCTCCGCCTTGCCGGAGCGCAACGCGAAGTAGGCCGCGAGACCGATGCCGATCAGGCTGTTGAGCACGAACTGCGGGGTGGACCGCTGCGCCACCCGAACGGTCAGCAGCACGAGTGCCGCGCCGCCGCCGAGGAGGAGCGAGAGCCGCAGCTCGTGGCTGATGATCCAGCAGATGGTAAAGGTGATCGTCGGAAGGGCGCCCTCGACGACGCCCCGCTTGCCGCCCAGCGCCTTGTTCAGCTGTGCCCTGATGATCGCCTCGACGGTGCCGTTCGTGCCGTGCGCTTGTGCTTGTCCCTGCGGCCGCGGATTTGGCTCCGGCTCCGGCCGGCCGCCGCTGTCCGCTCGTCCCGTCATCTCGCCCGCGCTCATGCGCCGCCTTCCCGATAGCTCATGCCGTGCTTCCCGTTCGCCCGCGGAGCCGCCGCTAAGCTCCGCCGTACCGCGTCGCCCGCCCCTCGCGGCCGGCGAGGCCGGCCGGGGCGGCTTCGCTGGGGAAACGCGGCCCCGGCGACGCCGCGGTCCGGTGGCTCGCTCATGCCGCGCCTCGCAATTCGTACCGGGGGTTGAAGATTACCTTCCGCCCATCCTGAATGCTCACCAGCCCTTCGGCGCGCAGGCGGCGGCCGGGCTCGATGCCCGCGATCTTCCGTCGGCCGAGCCAAATCAGGTTGATCACATCTGTGCCGTCGTAGAGCTCAGCTTCGAGCGCGGGCGCACCTCCGCGTGGGCGCAGCGTCACCGTCCGTAGCGTACCCGCCACGCACACGCGCCGCCGCGCCCCACAGTCACTGATTGGCGTAGCGCCCTCGACCCCGGTGCGCCGCTGCAGCTCTTCGGCTTCCAGCTCATCCTTGCTCGATGCCAGCCGACGGAAGAATCGGCGCAGTCCGCCGCGCTCGCCATCCGCCTGCTTCGGCTCCCCGAAAGTCGTCTCAGCTGGACCCTCGTCCATGATTTCCCAGCGTACGGCATGGCCCGAGAAACGGGGACTATTACGATTTGCGTTGTTCGCGCCATCCCTTGATCTTCCCCCTGATCTTCGCAGGCCGCCTCGTCAGGCCAAGTCCGGCAAGCCCGGCGGTGAGGGCGAGTGCCAGGGCGACGGCGATGGCCGCGCCGCCGGGGCGGCCTCCGCTGTCCAGGCTGCTGCCGTCGCCGGTGTCGACACCGCCCACCGGCACCACGCTCGTCTGGCCCCCCGTCTGGCCGCCGGGGTGCGCGGCGGGCCGCCGACCGGGCTGGAGCATGAAGGTGACGCGGCCGAGGGTGCGACACCTGACGACCACCAGGTACCGCTTCGCCGGAGAGAGGGTTGCCGTGGTCGCCGCACTGCCCCGGTGTCGGGTGGCCCCGATCTGGTGGAGTTCGAGCGGGGTGGCGAACACGTGGTCGCGGTCCACCACCCGCGGAATCATGTGGCAGCCGGCGGTGGTCAGCGTCAGCCGGTCGCCCGGGCGGAAGGTGCGCGGGGTGAACTCCGCGGTGAACCTGGGCGCCGGCCCGACCACCGTCACCGTCAGGGGCGGGCTGAGTTGCCCCTCGCCGCAGAAGGTGCGGAGACCCGGTACGTCCCGGGCGTCGCGTCCGGGTTCGTGACGAAGCTTCCGCGCCACGCGCCGGACTCGCCATCGACGGGGTCAAGCTCTGCCCGTTCAAAGGGAAGCAACGAGGACTCCATGGCGGCACCGCCGCCCTCCGGCGGGTCGCAGTCGGTCACCGTGGCCGTGATGGCCGCGCCCGCCCGAATCGTGGACGGAGTGAGACTCGCCGTCGGCGCGGTGCCCGCCGCGGTGGGCACCGCGCCGCCCGCCGCCATCCCGCTGATCATGACCGCCACGACCGCCCGTTTCACGATGCCCATGGCCGCCTCCCTGTCTGAGAAGAGCGGGGCCCTGGCCGCCATGGCCCATCGAGGCACCCGCACATGTAGGACGCGGACCTGAGATCCGCCGAGTACATGTCGGCCCCGATGGCCGGCGCTGGTCAGTGGCGGGGGACGTACATGATGACGAAGACGCCGAGAAGGCAGATGGCGGCGCCGATAATGTCCCATCGGTCGGGCCGAAATCCGTCGAACACGATCCCCCACCCGAGCGATCCGGCCACGAAGACGCCCCCGTAGGCGGCCAGGACGCGGCCGAAGTTCGGGTCAGGCTGGAAGGTGGCGACGAAGCCGTACGCGCCGAGCGCGAGCACGCCAAGACCGGCGAACAGCGCGCCGCGGTGCTCGCGCACGCCCTGCCAGACCAGCCACGCACCGCCGATCTCGGCCACCGCGGCGACCGCGAACAACAACAGCGAACGGGCCACGCTCATCGGCAGCTCACACCTTGCCCTCGAATCGACGGCCCACGCCGGGCTCGGTGATCAGGTGTACCGACCCTAATCGAACGGCCTTACTCGACCGGGACGGACATTACCGACGAGTGATCCCGGCGAAAGGCTCATCTGTCCCGTAAGCTAAGGGCCCGTTTCATCTATCTCAAACCCCCCAATCGACGGCAACAGGGATGGACATGTTCCAGATCTGGGAGGCCGGCGAGTCGAACGTTTTCATCGCCAAGGCCGCCTCGCTCGATGTCGCGCTCGCCAAGGTCGACACGCTGTGCCGGTTGCGTCACGACCAGGCGATGGCCAAGATCGAGCGCGCTCAGGAGCGGCGTTTCCAATTCGAAGTCCGCGACCAGACCGAGCGCACGCTCGCGCGCCTGTCCTACCAGCCCGACACCACGCGCCCGTACCAGAGCGTGATCGTCAAGGAGCTGCTCAAGCAGCCTTAGGCCGTCCGGTCCGCCCCGTCGAGACGCGTGTCGACACGCACGCATCCGCAAGATCCCCGGTTGCCCGTTGATGATCACCTAGTGTGCTGAAGGTGACGAGTCCGCGCCGTACGGTGATGGACGCGGACGGTGGCCGAGGAGCAGATCAGTGCCTGATGTGTTCTTGGGAATCGGAGTCGCGGTCGTCAAGATCGCGGCCAAGCTCTGGTTGAAGACCGACCCGCTCGCCGCCGAGATGAGCGGTCCGGTGGTCGATTTCCTTTCCGAGCAGGTCAGCGACAAGCTCGACAAGCGCCGGGCGCGGCGACTGGTCGAGCATCTCGAGGAGATGGTGCAGGCCAAGCTCGAAGGCTCGATCGGCCACGAGTTCGCGGGGCTGCCGCCCAACGAGCGCGAGGCGACCCTGCTCGCGGTCGCCGACAGCTTCGATCGGGCCCGGCTGACCGACGCCGACCTGTTCGCGACCGACCTCGACCCGCTGTTCCTGGAACGGCACATCCGGGCGAGCGCCCCGCACGCCACCCGCGATCTCGACTCCCGGGCGGTCGCGCTGTACGACCGGCTCCTCGCCCGTTGCTGCGCCTACGTCATCGAGGTCATCGTCGGGCTGCCGCCGTTCGCCCCGACCGCGCTCAAAGAGATCCTGCAGCGGGAGACCGACGTCCTGGCCGGCATCAAAGAGCTGCTCGACCGGCTGCCGAGCACGTCCATCGACTCCGGGCTCGACGAGCTCTTTTTGACCACCTACCTCCAGCAGGTCGCCAGGACGCTGGACCAGCTGGAACTGTTCGGGGTCACCGTGTCGGAGTCGATCCGGCACTATCCGCTGAGCGTCGCCTACATCAGCCTGAACGTGACCGGGATCGGGCCGAGCGGGCGCTGGGTGAACTCATCGAAGCGAGCCATCACGACCCGGACGCTCGCCGAGACGCTGCTCGGCGAGATGGCCCCCGGCAGCTTCGCGGCGACCGGATTTTCGGGCGTCTCGCGCGCGGAAGAGGACGTGTCGGGCCGGATCGACGAGGTGGTGCATCAGGCGCCGCGCCTCTTCCTGCGCGGCGACGCCGGGTCGGGCAAGACCACGTTGCTGCAGTGGATCGCGGTGCGCAACGCCCAGAAGGCGGAGCTCGTGCCGTTCCTCATCCCGCTGCGCCACTACGTCGGCCGTGAGCTGCCGGCCCCCCGAAAGTTCGTGCGCCGGGTAGGCCGGCACATCGCCGACGAGATGCCGGCGGGCTGGGTGCAGCGGGAGCTCAGGGGCGGCAAGGCGATCGTCCTCATCGACGGCGTCGACGAGCTGCCAGAAAGCCAGCGGGACCAGGTCAGGGGATGGCTCAGGGAGCTCATCGCCGCCTTTCCGCGGGCCCGGTACATCGTGACGTCCCGGCCGACCGCCGCGGCCGGGGACTGGCTGGACGCCGAGGGTTTCGACACCGTCGAGCTCCAGCCGATGTCCTGGCCGGACGTCCGCTTCTTCATCAGGCACTGGCACAAGGCGCTGGCCACCACGTCCACGTACACGGCCGAGCAGCTCACCTCCTACGAGGCCACGCTGCTCCAGACGCTGCATGGCCGGCGGCACCTGCGGGCGCTGGCCACCAACCCGCTGTTGTGCGCCTTGCTGTGCGCGCTGCACCTCGACCGGCGCATGCAACTGCCGCGAGACAGGATGGAGCTGTATTCGATCGCGCTGGACATGCTGCTTGAACGGCGCGACACCGAGCGCCGCATCCTCAGCGAAGGCGGCGCCGCGCTGTCCCGTACGGACAAGACACTGATCTTGCAGGGCCTCGCGTACTGGCTGATCCGTAACGGCTGGTCGGACGCCCCGTACGCGCAGGCGGTCGCGGAGGTCGGCCGCTGCCTGACGCAGATGCCGCGGACGAACATCGACCCGGCGTCGGTGCTCAAGCAACTGCTCGACCGCAGTGGGCTGATCCGAACGCCGGTCGCCGACCGGGTCGACTTCGTGCACCGGACGTTCCAGGAGTATCTGGCGGCGCGGGCCGCCGTCGAGGCCGACGACATCGGCGCGATCGTTCGGAACGCGCACGACGACCACTGGCGCGAGGTCGTCATCTTGGCCGCCGGCCACGCCCAGCCCCGGCAGCGCAGGGAGCTGCTGCAGGGGCTGCTCGACCGCGCGGAACGCGACCCGGTCAACAGCAAGCTGCTGCGGGTGCTGGCCGTCGCCTCCCTGGAGACGTGCGCCCAGCTCGACTCCAGCTTGCAGGAAAAGATCCGGCAGGTCGCCAGGACGGTGCTGCCGCCGCGCAACCTCGCCGACGCCGAGTCGCTGGCCAAGTCGGGCGAGTTCGTCCTCGATCTGCTGGCCGACAGTCCGGCGCGCAACTCCCGCCAGGCCGTGGCGACCATCAGGGCCGCCACCGGCATCGGCGGCCCGGCCGCGCTGTCGCTGATCGCGCGCTGCGCCCATTTCGGCGACCACCGGGTCCACGCCGAGCTGATGCGAGCCTGGCCGCACTTCGACCCGTTCGAGTACGCGCGCGCCGTGCTGGGACCGTCGGAGCACCGGCGGCAGATCGGCACCGTCACCGACGCCGCGCTCATCCCGGCCGTGGTCGAGTTGCCGGATCTTGAGTATCTGGCGTACGAGGTCGATCCCGGTTACGGCAAGCTGGATTTCGTCCGGGCCCTGCCGCGGCTGGCCAATCTGCAGATCTTCCGCGACCGGCTGCTGTCGGACCTTACCCCGCTGGTCGCGGGCGACTCGCTCACGCATCTTGCGCTGGGGTACGTCGGCGACGTCGACTTCGGCGTCCTGCCCGACCTGCCGGCCCTGACACGACTGACGGTCTCCGGCGCGGGGGGCGGTGATCTCACCCCGCTGCGGTCGTGCTCGTCGCTCGAAGCGCTCGCGCTCGACGAACTCGACATTCAAGCGCTGCCCGACTGCCTGCCGGTACAGCCGCTCACGTCCCTGGCGTTCCGATCGTGTCTCGGTCTGAAAGACCTGCAACCGCTCGATTCGTTCGACCAGCTGGCCGGGCTGGCTGAGCTGTACCTCTTCCGCTGCGACGTCCACGACATCGCCGGAATCGAGCATCGGTTTCCCGCGCTGTCGCACCTTTCCTTGGCCGGCAATCCGGGCATCACCGACTGCGGCTCGCTGGCCTCGCTCAAGAGCCTCACCGGGCTCGCGCTGTCGGAGACGAGCATCACCGACATCTCCCCCTGCGGTGAGATGCCCCGCCTCGCCAACCTCGGTTTGGACGATCTCCCCCAGGTCCCCGACCTCACGCCGTTGCGCGAGCTCACCGAGCTGTCCACCCTGCACCTCAGGGGCAGCGGGCGCGCCGACCTCAGGCCGCTCGCGGGGAAGCGCGGGCTCACCGTGCACGTCGACCGCCGCCAAGAGGTCGTCGGCGCGGAACTGCTCGGCGACCACAGCCGCGTCATCCGCCGTTGACCCCCCGCCACCGAGGCCCCACGCGATCGCGGGTGGCCCCCCGCGGTCAGACGATCGCGATGATCGTGATGATCCCGCCGGCGTACAAGGCGGTCCAGCCACCGATGAACGGCGCGGTGAACCGCCCCCCGCGGCGGATCGCGAGCAAGGCGAGCGCGCCCCCGGCGAGCGCGACGATCGCCGCCGTCCAGGCGGGCGCGGTGAGCCGCCAGTCGGTGAAGCCCATCCCGACCGCCACCGGCAGCATCGATTGGAAGACCATGGCTCCGGTGACGTTGCCCAGCGCGAGGGTGTCCTTGCCGTCCCGGATCCACAGCACGCTGTTCAGCTTCTCCGGCAGCTCGGTCGCCAGCGGCGCGATCACCAACGTCAGCACCAGCGGGTTGGCGCCGATCGCCTCCGCCAGCTTCTCGATGACGGTGACGAACAACTCGGCGCCGCCGACCAGCAGGCCGATGCCGATGAGAAGCTGGGCGATGATCTGCCCGAGGTTGGGCGGGTCATGCTTGCTGGGATCGAAGAACAGACGGCCGGGCGCCTCCTCTCCGCCCTGCTCCTTGCCCCGTACTACGGTTCGCGCCAGGTAACCGCCGTAGCCGGCGATCAGCACCACCGCGCCGGCGATGTGGGCCCAGCGGGCGTCGACGGCGCCGAGGGCGACCGCGATCGACAGCGCGACCGCGAACACCAGCAGATCCTGCGTCATCGTGTGCCGATCCAGCCGGAGCGCGGTCCCGCCGCGCCGGGCCCGGTAGAGCACCGCGGCCACGCCGCATACGGCCATCGCCAGCGTGGCCAGCAGGAACGGCGCACCGATGATCGCGCCGATCGCGATCTCGTCGCCTTCGCTTCCCCGGACGACCGCCACAACGGGGATCAGAGATTCGGGCAGCGCCGTCGCCACCGCCGCCAATACGCTGCCGACCGCGCCGTGACCGATGTCCAGACGTACCCCGGCCCATTCCACCGCGTTGGTGAACACGAACGCACCGACGATCATCATGGCGAAGCTCAGCGCCAGCAGCGCACCATCGCCCAGCATGACCCTCCCGAGCCCTCGACCCGTCCGACTTCGCGGGCCGTGTTTGCCTACCCGCTGAGCGCGATTGACGCGTCGGGCCCGGCCGAAAGCCGGGCATGGGGGCCAGTCGGTCGGTGGGCCAGACCCATCGAGAGGCGCTCAT
>CALAED010000276.1 GCA_937891035.1 uncultured Thermomonosporaceae bacterium
GACCGTACCCGAGGTCGCCCAGTCGGTGATCTTGACTCGGCTGGGCGGCGGCAAGACGCCCATGCCGCCGGGGGAGGAGGTCGCCGAGTTCGCCCGGCACGGCACGACGATGGCGCTGTTCTTGTCGGCGGCCCGGTCCGGGCGGCTGCAGGACGAACTCCTCGCCGGCGGCTACCCGCCGGACACTCCGTGTGTGGTCGCCTACCAATGCACCTGGCCGGACGAGCTGATCGTGCGTTGCCGGCTGGCGGAGCTGGCCGCCACGATCAAGGCGCACCGTCTGTGGAAACACACGCTCATGCTGGTGGGACCCGCCCTGGAGGCCGGCGGCACCCGCTCCCACCTCTACCACCCCGGGCACTTCCACGGGTTCCGACGGGCGGACCGCGGCGCACGCGCCGAGCTGCGGGCCCAGCCGCGTGGCGACCCGCCGGGCGACCCGCGGGCCGTGCCGCGTGCGGAGCGAGGCCGGTCGCGGTGACCGAGCCTCCGGACCCGCACGAGCCGTACGAGCCGGACCTGCCGCGCACCATGAAGGTCAAGCGGCGGGCGCTGCGGACCGGCTGGACGACCGGCGCCTGCGCGGCGGCGGCGGCCAAGGCGGCGACCGCCGCGCTGGCCGAGCAGCGCGCGCAGGAGATCGTCGAGATCGCGCTGCCCTCGGGGCGGCGGGTGGCCTTCCCGGTCGATTCGTGTTCGTACGGGCCGGAGCGGGCCGAAGCCGTCGTGGTGAAGGACGCGGGCGATGATCCGGACGTGACGGATGGCGCGCGCCTCACGGCGACCGTGTCGTGGCGGGCCGAGCCGGGCGTTGCGCTGGACGGCGGCGAGGGCGTCGGCGTCGTGACCAAACCGGGGCTCGGGCTCGAGCTGGGCGGCCCGGCGATCAACCCCGTGCCAAGCCAGATGATCAGGCAGGCCGTCGGCGAGGTCGTGGCGGACCGCGGTGTACGGGTCGTCATCTCGGTGCCCGGAGGCGAGCTCATGGCACGCAAGACGACGAACCGGCGGCTCGGCATCCTCGGCGGCATCTCGATCCTCGGCACCACGGGCGTCGTCCGGCCGTTCTCGACCGCGTCGTGGCTGGCCAGCGTCGAGCAGGCGGTGGCGGTGATGGCCGCCCAGGGCGAGACGACGCTGGTGCTCGCCACGGGCGGGCGTACCGAGCGAGGCGCGATGGCGATGCTGCCGAAGCTGCCCGAGGTGTGCTTCGTCGAGGTCGGCGACTTCACCGGTGCGGCGTTGCGGCAGGCCGTGGCGCGCGATCTGCGGCGCGTGGTGTTCGTCGGCATGATCGGCAAGCTCACCAAGCTCGCCGCCGGCGTGCTGATGACGCACTACACGCGGTCCAAGGTCTCCACCGAGCTGCTCGCCGAGATCACCCATGACATGGGCGGCGATCTCGAGCTCGTGTCGGCGGTACGGTCGGCGAACACGGCGCGGCACGCCTACGAGCTGTGGGAGGCCGCCGGCGTGCTCGGCACGTGCGGCAGGGAGCTGTGCCGCCGCACCGCCGGCGTGCTCGAACGCTTCACCGACGGCCGGATCGCCGCGCAGGTGGTGCTCGTGGACTTCACCGGCAAGCGCATGATCGCGATGTACGGGCGGCTGGGCCGATGACGATCTCGGTCATCGGATACGACGGGTCCCCGCTGGCGCCGGCGGCGGGCGATCGGCTGGCGGCCGCCTCTTTGGTGGTGGGCGGCGCCCGGCAGTTGCGAGCGGTCGGCGTGCCGGAGGGCGTACCCCAGGTCGTCATGGGCGACGTGGAGGCCGCGCTCGACGCGATCGGCGATGGGGACCGCGAGAGAGTCGTGGTCGTGGCCGGCGGCGACCCCGGATTCTTCGGCATCGTCCGGGCGCTGCGCGCGCGGGGCCATGCCGTCGAGGTGTTCCCCGCGATCTCGTCGGTGAGCGGCGCGTTCGCGCGGGCCGGGCTGTCGTGGGACGACGCCGTTGTCGTCAGCGCGCACGGCCGAGAACTGCGCCGCGCGGTCAACGCGTGCCGCGCGCACGGCAAGGTCGCCGTGCTGACCGGCCCAGGCGCGGGCCCGGCCGAGCTCGGCCGGGCGCTCGCGCCGCACACGCCGCGCACCTTCGTCGTGTGCGAGCACCTCGGCGAGCCGGCCGAGCGGGTCGAGCGGGTCCGTCCGGCCGAGGCCACGACCCGTACCTGGCGGGACCCCAACGTCGTGCTCGTGCTCGACGAACGAACCGTGGCCGCGTCCGCCGCTGACGTCGGCGGTGGCGGTGGCGGTGACAGCGGTAACGGCTGCGACGGCGGCGGCCCGCGCTGGGTCGCCGGTCCGGGTCCGGGCCCGGCGGCCTGGGCGTTGCCGGAAACCGCGTTCGAACACCGCGACTCGATGGTCACCAAGGCCGAGGTACGGGCGCTCGCGCTGGCCCGGCTTGGCCCGCGCCTGGGCGACCTGATCTGGGACGTCGGCGCCGGCAGCGGCGCGGTCGCGATCGAATGCGCCAGGTTCGGCGCCGCCGTGATCGCCGTCGACAGGGACGAGGCCGCGTGCGAACGCATCCGCCGCAACGTATGGGCGCATCGCGTCAGGGTCGCCGTCTCCCGCGGCCCCGCCCCGGCCGTGCTCGACCACCTGCCGGACCCGGACGCGGTTTTCGTCGGCGGGGGCGGCCCCGAGGTGGTCAGGGCCTGCGCCGATCGGGCGCTGCGCGGCGTGGTCGTCGCCCTCGCCGCCGTCGAACGCCTGCGGCCCACGTGTGAGGCGCTGGCCGCCGCCGGCTTCGCGGCCGAGGCCGTACAGCTTCAGGCGAACCGGCTGGCGCCGCTGCCCGGCGGCGCCCACCGGCTGGCGGCCGCCAATCCCGTCTTCGTCGTCTGGGGCGCCAAATGATCATCGGAGCGGTGGCGGCGACGACGGCCGGGCGGGTGGCTGCGGCCGACCTGCGCGCGGCCTGGCCGGACGAGGTGCGGGTCTTCGCCACCGGCCAAGGCGGTGGGACGCGCGCCGCGCTGACCGAAGCGTGGCGCACGTGCGACGCGGTGGTGTGCTTCCTCGCCGTCGGGGCGACCGTACGGATCCTCGCGCCGCTGCTCGGCGACAAGTCGGCCGATCCGGCCGTGGTGTGCGTTGACGAGGCCAGGCGGCACGCGGTCGCGCTGCTCGGCGGCCATCACGGCGCCAACGAGCTCGCCGAACGGGTCGCCATGGTCCTCGGCTGCACGCCGGTGATCACCACGGCCGCCGACGCGGCCGGGCAGACCCCGCTCGACGAGTTCGGCGCCGACCTCGGGTTCGTGGCCGACAACCCCGAGGCCCGCGCCGCCGTCGGCGCGGCGGTGCTGAACGGCGAGCCCGTCCGGCTCGTCGGCGCCGAAGGCTGGCCGCTGCCGCCCCTGCCGCCCAACGTCTCCCCGTCCGCCGGCTCGGCCGGCTCGGCCGGCTCGGCCGGCTCGGCCGGCCGGCGTTCCGGCGTCCCGGCTATCGTGATCAGCGATCTCGCGGCCTCCGCCACCGCCGCCACCGCCGTCACCTCGTCAACCTCCGGGACCCCGTCACCACGGCAGGGCGGCGACGGCCCGGCGTTGGTGCTGCGGCCGCCGTCGCTCGTGGTCGGGGTCGGCTCGGCGCGAGGAGTGCCGGCCGAAGAGGTCGAGACCCTGATCGAGACCGCGCTGGCGGACGCCGGCCTGCACCCGAGATCCGTACGGTGCCTGGCCACGGTCGACCGCAAGGCGACGGAGCCGGGCATCGTCGCGGCCGCCGCTCGCCGGGGTCGGCCGCTCGTCACCTTCCACGCCGCCGAACTCGCCGCCGTAGCGGTGCCCAACCCCTCCGAGATCGTACGGGCCGAAGTGGGCACGCCGAGCGTCGCCGAGGCCGCCGCGCTGCTCGCGGCTCGCTCGTCCGGCAGGAGCGCCGAGTTGGTCGTCGCGAAGCGGGTCTCCGCGCACGCCACCGTCGCCGTGGCGCGGCTGCGGCCGCGTGGCCGGCTGTCGATCATCGGTCTCGGGCCGGGCGCGCGCGACCTGCTCACGCCGCGCGCGGTCACGGCGTTGCGCCGGGCGGCTGTTGTCGTCGGGCTCGATCAGTACCTCGACCAGGTGCGCGATCTGCTGCGCCCGGGCGCCCGCGTGATCCAAAGCGGCATCGGCCATGAAGAGGAACGGGCGCGCGCCGCGGTGTCGGCGGCCGTGGCGGGCCGGGCGGTGGCGCTGGTCGGCTCGGGCGACGCCGGGGTGTACGCACTGGCCGGACCGGCCCTGGAGATCGCCGACGCCGACATCGAGGTGGCCGTCGTCCCGGGCGTCACCGCGGCGCTGGCCGCCGCCGGCCTGCTGGGCGCGCCGCTCGCTCACGATCACGTCTACATCTCGCTGTCCGACCTGCACACTCCGTGGGAGATCATCGAAAGCCGGATCAGGGCGGCGGCCGAGGGCGATTTCACCGTCTGCCTCTACAACCCGCGCAGCCGGGCCAGGGGCCGGCAGCTGCCCAAGGCGCTGGCGGTCCTCGCCGCGCACCGCCCGCCGGACACGCCGGTCGGGTACGTCAGGAACGCCTCCCGGCCGGACGAGACGACGACCCTCACCACCATTCGCGACGTCGATCCCGACCAGATCGACATGTACACGGTGGTGATCGTCGGGTCCGGCCGCAGCCGTACCGTCGCGGGGCGCTTCGTCACCCCTAGGGGGTATCCATGGACGTCGTAGTCACGGATCGGTGCCAAGGCTGCGGAGCCTGCCTGCTGACCTGCCCCGAACATGCGATAAGGCCGCACGGCCGGCCGCTGCTGGTCGTCACGGAGCTGTGCACGGGATGCCTGGAATGCGTTGAGATCTGCCCGGCCGACGCGATCGAGTTCCACGGCCGAGGCGGCGGGGACCGCGGGCATGGCGTCAGCGGCGGCGGGGTTCGCGGCGGCGGGGAGGGCACGTGACCAGCGCGCCGGGGCGCCGGCGGATTCATCCGATCGAAGCCCGCTCGTATGAGATCTTGCGTTCGCGAGTCGATCTGTCGGCCCGGCCGCCGCTGTGGCGGGCGGTGGCGGAAAGAGTGATCCACGCGAGCGCCGACCCGGCGTACGCGGACGACCTGATCGCCCTGGAGGAGCATCTGCGCCGGGGCCGCGCCGCGCTTCGTCGCGGCGCTCCGATCGTCGCCGACGTCGCGATGGTGGCGGCCGGCATCACGACCCGCGAGGTCGTCTGCCGCATCGCCGACCCCGCCGCCGCGCGGCTGGCCGCCACCGCCGGGCTCACCCGGTCGGCCGCCGCCGTCCGGCTCGCCCGCGCCGAAGTCGGCGCCGGGGCGGTGTGGGTGGTCGGCTGCGCGCCCACGGCGCTGACCGAGATCATCGCGGGCGATGTCGCCCCCGCCCTGGTCATCGGCCTGCCGGTGGGTTTCGTCGGCGCCGCCGAGGCGAAACTCGCGCTGCGGGACAGCGACCTGCCCGCGCTGAGCAACGTCTCGGAGAAGGGCGGCTCCGCCATCGCCGCCGCGGCGCTCAACGCGCTCCTGTATGACGAGGAGGATACGCGGCCATGACAAGCGATCCGCCGCCGGCGCGCGGCCTGCCGCGCACGGCGCGCGCTGACCGAGGGGACGCGACGCCGTTGCTGTTGGTCGGGCACGGAACGCGCGACGACGAGGGCGTGGCGGGCTTCGGCAAGTTCGTCGCCCGGCTGCGGGGCAGGCTGTCGCCGGTCGACGTGGCCGGCGGGTTCATCGAGCTGTCCCCGCCGCCGCTGGCCGAAGCCGTCGCCGAACTCGTCGCGCGCGGACATCGGCGGGTCGCCGCGGTACCGCTGATCTTGGTCTCCGCCGGGCACGGCAAGGGCGACATTCCCGGCGCGATGGCCAGGGAGACGGCCCGCCACCCCGGTCTTTCGTACGCCTACGGCCGTCCGCTCGGCCCGCATCCCGCCCTGCTGACGCTGCTGGAACGGCGCCTTTCCGCCGTGCTGGACGCGGCCGCGCCCCGGGCGGATACGGCCGTGCTCCTGGTCGGGCGCGGATCCACCGACCCCGACGGCAACGCCGAGGTGTACAAGGTGGCCAGGCTGCTGTGGGAGGGGCGCGGCCTCGGCGCGGTTGAGACCGCCTTCGTGTCGCTCACCGGGCCGGACGTGCCCGAAGGGCTCGACCGCTGCCGCCGGCTCGGGTTTCGGCGCATCGTCGTGCTCCCGTACTTCCTGTTCCCCGGCGTGCTGCCCGATCGGGTGACCGCGGCGGCGAAGGCGTACGCGGCCGCCCACCCCGAGCTCGACGTACGTCGCGCCGGCGTGATCGGGGACTGCGATGGGCTGGCCGATCTGGTCGTCGAGCGGTACGCCGAAGCTCTCACCGGAGACATCCGTATGAACTGCGATACCTGCGTCTATCGCATCCCCATGCCGGGCTTTGATCGGAAGGTGGGCGCCCCCCAGGTTCCCCATCATCACCCAGACGACCCCGGCCGCCTCGAGCACCCGCACGGGTACTCGCACGGGCACGGGCACGGACACGGACATGTGCACGGACATGGCCATGGCCATTGACACGACCGGGCCCGACCTTCGGCACCATGGCGACGCCGAGGTCGGTCCCGGGCTGATCGACTTCGCCGTGAACGTACGGACCGGCACGCCGCCCGACTGGCTGGCCCGGCGGCTGCGGGAGTGCGTCGGCGACCTGGCTGCCTATCCGGATCCGCGGCCGGCGCGCGCCGCGCTGGCCCGCAGGCACGGCCGCGACCCGGCCGAGGTGTTGCCGACAGCCGGCGCGGCTGAGGCGTTCGTGCTGTTGGCACGGGTGCTGCGGCCACGGCGGGCGGTCGTCGTCCATCCGCAGTTCACCGAGCCAGAGGCGGCGCTGCGGGCGGCCGGGCATGAGCCGGAGCGGGTCATCCTCGCCGGGGACTTCACTTTGGGGTCGGCTCCGCCGATTCCCGATGACGCCGACCTTGTGATCATCGGAAACCCGACCAACCCGACCTCCGTGCTGCACCCGGCCACGGCGATCGCCGCGCTGGCGCGGGCCGGGCGCACCCTGGTGGTCGACGAGGCGTTCATGGACTGCGTGCCGGGCGAGCCGGCGAGCCTCGCCGCCGGCCGCCTGCCCGACCTGTCGCACCCGCCCGCCCGGCCCGCCCTGCCCGGCCTGGTCGTCGTACGGAGCCTCACCAAGACCTGGGGCCTGGCCGGACTGCGCGCGGGGTATCTGCTCGCCGCGCCCGAGCTGATCGAGGCACTGGCCGCGGCCCAGCCTCTTTGGGCGGTCTCCACCCCCGCGCTCGTCGCCATGGAGGCCTGCTCGGCGCCCGAGGCGGTCGACGCGGCCGCCGCGTGGGCCGCCGACCTCGCCCTGGAGCGCGAGCGGTTCGCCGCGCGCCTGATCGATCTCGGCCTCCACGTGGTGCCGGGGGCGCGCGCGTCGTTCGTGTGCGTCCGCACTCCGGACGCGCATGCCGTGCGGACGCTGCTGCGCGAACGGGGGTACGCCGTCCGGCGCGGCGACACCTTTCCGGGCCTTGGGCCCGACTGGCTCCGCATCGCCGTACGCGACCGGGCGACCGCCGACGGCTTCCTCGAAGTGCTGACACAAGTGCTGCGTGAACTGGCCTCATGAACATGAAGTGGCCGCGTGAAACCGGTGCGTGAACCCATGGAGGGCAACGTATGGACCTGATCCAAGAGACCATCGCCGCGATCCGGCCGCTCGACGAAGCGGCCATGGCGCAGGCGCGCGCTCATCAGAACCGGCTGACCAAGCCCCAGGGCACGCTCGGGGCGCTCGAGGAGCTGTCGGTGCGGCTCGCCGGGCTGGCCGGAGCCTGCCCCCCGCCGCTCCCGGAACCGGTTGCCGTCGCGGTGTTCGCCGGCGACCACGGCGTGCACGCGCAGGGCGTCACGCCATGGCCGCAAGAGGTGACCGCGCAGATGGTGGCGAACTTCCTGGCCGGCGGGGCCGTCGTCAACGCCTTCGCCGCCCAGTTGGGCGCCACGGTGAACGTCGTCGACGTCGGGGTCGCCGCCGACCTGCCCAGCGCGGGTCGCGAGCCCCGGCTGCTCGGCCGGAAGATCGCGTACGGGACCGCGGACATGACCCAGGGCCCGGCCATGACGGTCGAGCAGGCCGTCGCCGCCATCGAGGTCGGCATCGAGGTGGCGGGCCGGCTCGTCGCCGCCGGTCACCGCTGTCTGATAACCGGCGATATGGGCATCGCGAACACGACCGCGTCGGCCGCGCTGGTCGCCGCCTGGACGGGGCGGGACCCCGCCCAGGTCACCGGGCACGGGACAGGTATCGACGACGCCACGTACCGGCACAAGATCAACGTGGTCCGCGTGGCGCTGGCCAGGCATGCCGCGGTCATCGCGCGATCCGCCGGGGGAGGAATCGAGCGGGCCGTCGACGTGGTCGCCGCCGTGGGCGGTCTCGAACACGCGGCGCTGGCCGGGTTCATCCTGGGCGGCGCGGCGGTGCGGACCCCGGTCATCCTCGACGGTGTCAGCGCCGGCGCCGCCGCGCTGATCGCCTACGCGCTCGCGCCGAACGCGCTGGACGCGTGCGTGGCCGGCCACCGGTCCGCCGAGCCCGGTCATGGCGCGACCCTCGCGCACCTGGGCCTGCGTCCGCTGGTCGACCTCGATCTGCGGCTCGGCGAGGGTACCGGGGCGTTGCTGGCGTTGCCTTTGGTCCAAAGCGCCGTACGAGTCCTGCACGATGTCGCGACGTTCGACGCCGCCGGGGTCACGGAAAAGGACGCGGGCCGCGCGGCGACGCAGTCGTCGGCCGAGCCGGGGCCTGGGCCGGGGTCCGAGCCGGAGTCCGGGCCGGAGTCTGGGGCGTCGCCCCGGCACTCGCTCGAGCCGGGCTCTGGGACGGCCGCCGGGTCGGCATCAGGTTCAGAAGCCGAGTACCTTTAGTGCGCAAAGGCCCAGTTCACCCCCAGGAGAGCACCCTGTTGCCGCCTTACCTGCTCGGCCTCCGGCTCAACGGGCGACGTGTCGTCGTCGTCGGTGGCGGCCGCGTGGCCCAGCGCCGTGTCCCGGCGCTGCTGGCGGCGGGCGCTGAGGTGGTGCTGATCGCCCCCGAGGTCACCCCGGCTCTGGAAGTCCTACCGATCGAATGGCGGCCGCGGCCGTACCGAGGCGGCGACTGCGAGGGGGCCTGGCTCGTCCAGGCGTGCACGGACGACCCCAAGGTCAACGCGATGGTGGCCGCCGAGGCCGAGGCTCGCCGCATCTGGTGCGTCCGTGCCGACGACGCCGAGGCCTCCGCCGCCTGGACGCCGGCCGGCGGCGTCGTCGATGAGGCGCACGGGAGCGTGGTGGTCGGCGTGCTCGCCGGTGGCGATCCGCGCCGCGCCGCCGGCATCCGCGACGCCGTCGTGGACGGGCTGCGGGACGCCAGCCTCGAGGCCCGGCAGTCGAGGAAGAAGCCGTCCGGCGTGGCGCTGGTCGGCGGCGGGCCCGGCGACCCCGGTCTGATCACCGTACGCGGGCGACAACTGCTCGCCCAGGCCGACGTCGTGATCGCCGACCGGCTCGCCCCGCGGGTCCTGCTCGACGAACTCGCCCAGGACGTCGAGGTGATCGACGCCGCCAAGATCCCGTACGGCAGGTCCCTCGCCCAGGAGCGCATCAACGAGTTGCTGGTCGAGCGCGCGGGAGCGGGCCGGTTCGTGGTCCGGCTCAAGGGCGGTGATCCGTTCGTCTTCGGCCGTGGCGCCGAAGAAGTGCTGCACTGCGCCCGCCACGGCATCCCGGTCACCGTCGTCCCCGGCATCACCAGCGCGACCGCGGTGCCGGCGCTGGCCCATGTGCCGGTCAGTCACCGCGGCGTCGCGCAGGAATTTCACGTCGTGTCGGCACATCTCGACCCCGGCGACGCGGACAGTACGGTTGACTGGGAGTCGCTGGGACGTTCGCGCGGAACATTGGTCCTGCTGATGGCGGTCGCGCGAATGCGCCGCATAGCGGACACCCTCATGCGCTATGGTCGATCGTCTGACACGCCCGTCGCGGTCATCCAGGACGGTACGCTGCCGAATCAGCGGACGTTTACCGCCACCCTCGACACGGTGGCAACCGCGATGACGACAGGCGGGGTGCGGCCCCCAGCGATCGTGGTCGTCGGAGAGGTCGTGCACGTGGCACGAGAGATTGACAGTCTGAGAGCGAATATGGGACGGGATCCGTGACTCCCCCTGCGGATCAGAGCGTGGCCGGGGCCGAGCAGCAGGCGGGCCGCGCCGACCTCGAACGTGTCCTGATCGAGCTGCGCGATCAGGTGGAGGCGTTCCGCTTCGTCCTGCAGGCACCCGGGGTCGAGGCGGCCAAGGCCGCCCAGCTGGAGATCCGCAATCAGCTCGACGACTATGTGTTGCCCCGGATCCGCGGCGACGGCGCCCCGCTGCTCGTCGTGCTCGGCGGCTCGACGGGAGCCGGCAAGTCGACTTTGGTCAACAGCATGGTGGGCGCCAGGGTCAGCGCCACGGGGGTGCTGCGGCCCACGACGAGCAGCCCGATCTTGGTATGCCACCCCGACCACACCGGCTGGTTCATAGGCGCCAACATCCTGCCCGGCATGGGCCGGGTCGAGGGCCCGGCGCCGGACGCGATCGCCGGCGACCAACTGGTGATCATTTCGAGTGACTCGCTGCCGGCCGGCCTGGCGCTGCTCGACAGCCCCGACTTCGACTCCGTCTTCGAAGATCACTATGAGTTCGCCGCCAAGCTGATGGACGCCGCCGACCTGTGGTTGTGCGTGACGACGGCCGCGCGGTACGCCGACGCCCAGGTATGGCAGATGCTGCAGCGCGCCCGCGAGCACGGTGCCTCGATCGGGGTCGTGCTGTCCCGGGTGCCGCAGGGCGCCGGCTCGGAGATCACCGAGCATTTCGCCGACCTGCTTGAGGAACACGGGGTCGGCGACGCCCGCCAGTTCACCATTCCCGAGACCAAGATCGAAGACAGCAGGCTGCCCGAGGAGGCGTCGGAGGAGATCCGGTCCTGGTTGATCGGCATCGCGGAGGACGACGAGCAGCGCGCCGAGGTGATCAAGACCACCCTCGGCGGCGTGCTCGACAGCTTCCGTACCCGCGTGCCCGAGCTCGCCAAGCAGGTCGAGGCCCAGGTCGAAGCCCGCACCGTGCTGAGCACCGAGGTCCAGGCCGCGTACGCCACGGCGCTCGCCGAGCTCGACGAGGCCACCCGCAACGGCACGCTGCTGCGCGGCGAGGTGCTGGCCAGGTGGCAGGACTTCGCCGGCACCGGCGACCTGGTCCGGGCGCTGCACGTACGGCGCGGGCGGGCCGACCGGCGCGCCAACCGGCGACGGCGAACGCCGGCACGGGTGCGTTCGCTCAAGAGCGCGCTGCGGTCCGGCCTGGAGTCCGTCATCATCGCGGCCGCCGAACACGCCGCCGAGGACGTCATCGGCCGGTGGCGGGCCAACCCGGCGGGCGAGGAGATGCTGGCGGGCAAGGCCGACGCGCTGCGGCACGCGTCGGCCGAGATGCCCAGGCGGGTCACGCGGGCGGTCAGCGCCTGGCAGGACTACGTGCTCGAGCTGATCCGCACCGAAGGAGTCACCAAGCGCACGGTGGCCAAGCTCGTCTCCTTCGACGACGAGGCGCTTTCGCTCGTGCTGATGGTCGGCCTGCTCGGCTACGGTACGAGCGATGTCGCCGTGGAGGAGGGCACGAGCGCGGTGCCGCAGCGGCTGCTCAAGGCCCTGTTCGGCGCCGAGTCGCTGCGCGGCATGAGCGCCAAGGCGCGGGCCGACCTGCGCAGCCGGGCCGGGATGCTGTTCGACGAAGAGGCCATTCGATTCGGGCAGGCCCTCGACGCCGCCGGGGTCCCCGACGAGAACACCGCCGTCCAGCTCTACCAGGCCACGTACAACCTTGAGGTCGCGCGATGACGGTCGAGCGCGACTCGCGCGCCCGCTCCGGCACCGCCACGGGCCTGATCGCCTTCCCGGGTTCCATGCGGCCGATGGGATCAATGGGCTCGATGGACTTCCGAGGCCAGGAGGTGTGCTCCCCATGACGATGGCGACCTCGCAGGTTGGCCGGCCGGCCACCGCGCACGGCGCCGCACCAGGGCTGCCGAGCCGGCTGGCCGCCCTGGAGTCCCTCGTCGAGCTGGGCCGCGGCCGGGTCGACGCCGAGCTGCTCGACGACACCGGTGTGCTCCTCGACCGCGCCGGTCAGCGGCTCATGCTCTCGGGCGACCACTCCGTCGTGGCGCTGGCCGGCGGCACGGGCAGCGGCAAGTCCTCGCTGTTCAACGCCGTCTGCGGGCTCGAGCTTTCGCCCGTCGCCGTACGGCGGCCGACCACGTCGGCGGCGCACGCGTGCGTGTGGGGGCTCGAGGGTGCCGGGCCGCTGCTCGACTGGCTGAACGTCGACAAGCGGTACCGGTACGCGCGGGCCAGCGCGCTCGACCGGGTCGCCACCGGGCCGGACGGCGGGCTCGCGGGCGCCGGGCGCGGCGAGAACTCGCTGCAGGGCCTGGTATTGCTCGACCTGCCCGATCACGACTCGATCCAGACCGACAACCGCGAGGAGGCCGATCGGTTCGTCGCCGTCGCCGACCTGCTCGTCTGGGTGCTTGACCCGCAGAAGTACGCCGACGCCGCGCTGCATCGCAACTACATCGTGCCCTACGCCCAGCACGCGGCGGTCACGCTCATCGTGCTCAACCAGGTCGACGTGCTGCGGCCGGAGGAGATCGACGACTGCGTGGCCGACCTGCGCCGGCTGCTCGAAGCCGAGGGACTGCACGATCCGCACATCGTGACCACGTCGGCGGTCACCGGCGCGGGCGTCGACGACTTCAGGCAGGTCCTCGTCGACACGGTGGCGGCCCGGCGGGTGCGAAGCGAGCGCCTCTCGGCCGACGTGGACAAGCTCGCCGCGCGCTTCACCGACTACTGCGCGATGGGCACCGTGCCGGCGATGGTCGACGAGCGCCGCGCCGCGTCGCTGTTCGGCGCGCTCACCGAGGCGGCGGGCGTGCCCGCGGTGGCCGAGGCGATGGAGAGCGCGTATGAGTTGCGCGCCGTCGACTACATGGGCTGGCCGATCAGCCGGGCCGTGGCCAGGCTGCGCCGTGATCCGCTGCGCAAGATGCGGCTGACGGCGCTGCGAGACGAACTGCGCGGCGCCTTCACCGGGCCGATCGGGGCGCAGCAGGGCGACGTGGACAACGCCTTGCAGGGCGTCACCGACGGCGTTGCCGCCGACCTGCCCGAGGCCTGGCAGCGGTCGGTGCGCCGGGCCGCTCGCGAGCACGCGGAAGAGCTGCCGGACGCCCTCGGGCAGGCGCTCAAGGACTCCCTGCCCGCGTTCAACCAGGTGCCGCGGTGGTGGTGGCTGGTCAAGACCTGGCAGTACTTCCTGGTGTTCTTGAGCCTGCTCGGGCTCGGCTGGACCTTGCTGCTCGTCGTGTACGGGGTGTTCGACCTCGGTAGCGAGCCCACGCCGCTGATCAGCGACCCCGGGCTGCTGCCGTACGTCGCGCTTGTGGTGCTGTGCCCGCTCGGCATCGGCTACCTCACGGCCTCGATGTGCCGCAACGTGGCCGCGCTGTCGGCGGCGAAACACGGTGAGCGCGTCGAACAGCACATGCGTGACCGCATCGTGGTGGCGGCCCGTCAGATGGTGCTCGATCCGGTCGCCGAGGAACTCAGCGCTGTGGCGCTGTTCCGCGCCGAAGCCGACACCGCCCGTGGCCTGTAGGCCGTGGTTCGCGGCGAGTTGAGCCATTCGTCCCGGGCGGTGACGCGAAGGGTGGCCCCGTAGCGGGCGGCCAGGCCCGGGCCGACGACCCGTTCGGTGCTGCCGTCGGGTGTTTCCGGAGTTATCCACAGCTTGACGTGGGTCTTCTCACCATGCGTGACGGCACGTCACGGTGGTGTCGTACGGGATGCCAGCGCATCCGCACGACAGGAGGATTCATGAACGAAGCGCATATCACCGTGGTCGGCTGGCTCGCCGCCGATCCGAGATACGTGGCCACCTCGACCGGCACCCCGCTCATGTCGTTACGCGTCGGCTGCACGCCGCGCCGCTTCGATCGGGAGAGCGGCCAGTGGCAGGACATGGAGTCGACCTTCCTCACCGTCAACTGCTGGCGCGGCCTGGCGGAGAACGTCAACGCCTCGGACATGAAGCGCGGCGATCCGGTGATCGTCACCGGGCGGCTGCGGGTCCGGGAGTACCTCAAGGACGAGCACATCCGCTTCTCCGCCGTCATCGACGCGACCACCATCGGGCCCGACCTGACCCGCGGCAGTGCCCAGTTCCGGCGGATGCGGCGCGGCGGTATGGCCAGCATCGAAGACCGCCGGGAGGCCGAGGAGCTCAACGACATCTGGCTCGATTCGGCGGCGCCCGAGCCGGCTCCGGCCGCGGCGCCCGGCGCCGAACCCGGGGCGTCGGCCGACGAGGCCGCCGACGCCCCCGTCGGCTATCCGGGGGACGGCACCGCCGGCTCCGATGACGGAGACGACGAAGAGGAGGGAGCCGAGTTCGACTCGTACGACGTCCGGCCCCAAGCGGCCTGATGCTGATGCTCACGAACGGTGCTCGATCGAGTCCGCAACGTGACGAGAGCATCGATCGCGAGGTGCACGCCTTGTCGATCAAGGTGAGGGGCCAGCAGATTCCGCCGGGCAACTAGCCGGCAGGCGGATTCCGCGGCCGAGACCGGGGGCGTCGTCGTCTTGATGGCGGCGCCCCCGGCCGGCGTCCGGGGAGGCGCGCCCTCCTAGATCCAGGAAACGCCGCGCATCATTCTTATGATCCCCCTCTGGATGGTGCTGTGGGCCGCGGGACTCAACGGCCCCTGATTTCGACACTGTGAGCACACTGAGCACTGTGATCACACTGCCCATATCCGTCGTACCGAAGCTACCCGTTTTCAACCCCTGCCCGCACGATTTGCAACTATCGTGTTACACAACGTGATGCTCTGCACGGAAGGTCGGCGCCGCCGGCCGCAGGCCTCCCGGACAAGGGGGAAAGCATGACGAGCGTGCATCAATCGGCCACCGAGGGCAGCGGTGGCCTGGCGCGCGCCTCCTATCGCAAGAAAGCGCTGCCGGCTCGGCGTCTCCTCATCGGCTACGTCACCGTCGTCAGCGTCATCCACCTCGCCGTGGCAACCGGCGCGGTGATCACGACTCCGGCCCGGCCCGCCGAGCTGTTGACCTTCTGCGCCCTCGTTGCCTGTGGCGCGGTCTGTATCGAGGCGTCCAGGCGGCTGGGCATGCCCGCGGGGGTGGCCCGCGACATGCTGTCCGCGTGGTGGCTGCCGGTGGCTCTGCTGCTGCCACCGGTCTACGCCTTGATCATGCCGATTCCGCTGCAGGCCCTGCTCCAGGCCCGAGTGCGGCGGACGCTGCTGTACCGGCGGATGCTGGTGACCTCGGCGCTCGGGCTCGCCGGTGCCTGTGCCTCCTATGCCTTCCATTCGCAGGTGCCAGGGCCGCTCATCGGTGACGTCACCTGGCTGACGGGCTCGCGCGGCGTCATCGTCCTGGCGGTCGGGTGCGCGGCACTGTTCACCGTCGTCAACATCATCCTGGTGGCGATCGCCGCGCATGGCTACGCGCCCGAGGAGGGCTGGCGCGAGATGTTCGGGACCAGGGAGACCCTGTTGCTCGACGTGGTCGAGCTGTGCGTGGGGGTCCTCGTCACCATCGCCTGCGCGTTGTCGCTCGGGCTGCTCCTCCTCGCCCTGCCGCCGGTGGTGCTGCTCCAGCGCAGCCTGCTGCACCAGCAGTTGCAGGCCGCCGCCCGTACGGACGCCAAGACCGGGTTGCTCAACGCCGCGGCGTGGCAGCGTGAGGCCGACACTGAGCTGTCCCGGGCGCGGCGGAGCGGCGAACCGCTCGCGCTGCTGCTCGTCGACCTCGATCACTTCAAGCGCGTCAACGACACCTACGGCCATCTCGTCGGCGACCAGGTGCTCGTCGGAGTCGCCACGACGTTGTGCAACCAGCTGCGCGACTATGACATCGTCGGCCGGTTCGGCGGCGAGGAGTTCGTCGTGCTGGTGCCGGGCGCCGACACGGTGGAGGCGTGCCGGGTGGCCGAACGGCTGCGCGGCCGGGTCAGGCGGCTCGCCGTGCCCGCCGAGGACGGCTCGGTCGCGGTCACCGTCTCGATCGGTGTGGCGCTGCTGCGCGTCCACGGGCACGACCTCATCGAGTTGCTCGCCGCCGCCGATCTCGCCCTCTACCGGGCCAAGGAATCCGGCCGCGACCGGGTCTGTCTTCCCGCCGCCAAAAGATCTTGAGTCTCGCCCGGCGCCACCCCCGGCCGCCGGGTCAGCGGCACGAAGCCATCGGATACTGCCCTAGGCTTGAGTGCATGCCGGAGTACATCTACACGATGCAGCGCGTGCGCAAGGCGCACGGCGACAAGGTCATTCTCGACGACGTGACCCTCAGCTTCCTTCCCGGGGCGAAGATCGGCGTGCTGGGTCCGAACGGCACGGGCAAGTCCACGCTGCTGCGCATGATGGCCGGCCTTGAGCAACCTTCCAACGGCGAAGCGCGGCTGATGCCGGGGTTCACAGTCGGCATGCTGCAACAGGAGCCGCCGCTCAACGAGGCCAAGACGGTGCTGGGCAACGTCGAGGAGGGCGTTGCCGAGACCAAGGAGATGCTCGACCGGTTCAACGAGATCGCCGAGAAGATGGCGACCGACTACTCCGACGAGCTACTCGAGGAGATGGGCAAGCTTCAGGAGGTGCTCGACCACCGCAACGCCTGGGACCTCGACAGCCAGCTCGATCAGGCGATGGACGCGCTGCGCTGTCCGCCGCCCGACGCGGAGGTGTCCCTGCTGTCCGGCGGCGAGCGCCGCCGCGTGGCGCTGTGCAAGCTGCTGCTCGAGGCGCCCGACCTGCTGTTGCTCGACGAGCCCACCAACCACCTCGACGCCGAGAGCGTGCAGTGGCTCGAGCAGTTCCTGGAGAAGTATGAGGGCACTGTGCTCGCGGTCACCCACGACCGGTACTTCCTGGACAACGTGGCCGGCTGGATCCTCGAGCTCGACCGCGGCCGCTGCTTCCCCTACGAGGGCAACTACTCCACCTACCTGGAGAAGAAGGCCGACCGGCTGAAGGTCGAGGGCCAAAAGGACGTCAAGCGCAAGAAGCGGCTGGAAGATGAGCTGGAGTGGGTGCGCTCCAACCCGAAGGCGCGGCAGGCGAAGAGCAAGGCTCGGTTGCAGCGGTACGAGG
>CALAED010000277.1 GCA_937891035.1 uncultured Thermomonosporaceae bacterium
CGCAGATCGCGCCCTACCACCTGCGGCTGGACTGGCTGATGTGGTTCGCGAGCCTGTCGCCGCTGTATGCCCGGTCGTGGCTCGTGCCGTTCGCCCGCAAGCTGCTCGAAGGAGACCGGACGACGCTGCGGCTGCTGCGCCACAACCCCTTCCCCGACGCCCCGCCCAAGTTCGTCCGCGCCCGGCTGTGCCGCTACCGCTTCACCACCTGGACCGAGCGCCGGGCGACCGGCGCATGGTGGGAGCGCGGCCCGGCCGATGAGTACCTCGCGCCGATGGCGTTGGAGCCCGCCGCCGGCGTCGGCGAACGCCGGTGAATAGCCGCGCTCGGCGGGCCGGGGCCGGCTGTGCTCGGCGGTCGGCATGCTCGCGGAGGCGACGGACGGCCGGCCGAGCGCGGTGACCGCCGATCAGGCCGGGAGCCGCCCGGCCAAGTCGATCAGATCGGCCGCCGCGACGTCGACGGCCGCCGGTGCGGACCGGGACCCGGCACCGCCCGGCCCCCACTCGGCGGGCCGGGACACGTACGCGGTGCGCAGCCCCGCCGCCGCGGCGCCGGCCAGATCGCTCTCGTGGCAGGCCACCAGCATGACCTGCTCGGGCGGCAGCTCGAGCAGCCGCGCCGCGGTGAGGTAGACGCTCGGGTCGGGCTTGTAGGTGCCGGCCAGCTCGGCGGAGAAGATCACATCGAACCGCATGCCGCCGTGCCTGGCCAGGTCCACCAGCATCCGGACGTGTCCGTTGGACATCGTGCCGGTGATGAAGCGGGTGCCCAGCGTGGCGAGCCCGGGGACGGTGTCCGGCCACGGGTCCAGACGGTGCCATTCTGCGACCAGCCGGTCGCGGTCCGGCTCGGCCAGTGCGAGGTTCATCTCGGCCAGCACCTCGGCGAGGGTCCCGCGATGCAGCTCGTCGAAGTTGCACCAGGGCCGGGCGCCGGACCGGACAGTGTCCATCGCCGGCCGGTACCGGCTCCGCCACGCCCTGGCCAGCCGGCCGCCGTCGATCGGCACGGCCCGCTCGGCGCCGATCCGTTCGGCCAGCCGTGTGATCGGGGAGTACCAGTCGACGAGCGTGCCGAACACGTCGAACACCAATGCCTGCACGTTGCTCATGATCATCGCTCCGGTTCCCGCTCGCGCCCCGACTCTAGCCTCCTCGATTGGCCGTGTCCGGCCGGGGTAGGCCGCCGTTGACAAGGCGCGAGGAGAGAGGAGAGCCGATCCATGGCGCACAAGGCACGCGAGGTCATGACGCCGGCGCCGGTCGCGTTGCCGGCCGAAACGCCGTTGACCGAGGCGGCCAAGAGAATGCGTGACCAGGGCATCGGGGCGGTCTTGGTCCACGACGAGACCCGGCTGCGCGGGCTGGTCACCGACCGGGACATCGTGATCCGTGCCATCGCCGAGGACAAAAGCCCGGCCGCCACCACGCTGGGCGCCATCTGCAGCGCCGATTTGGTGACGGTCGGCCCGGACGAGCCGACCGGCACGGTGGTGCGGCTGATGCGCGAAAACGCGGTGCGACGCATCCCCGTCGTCGAGGACGGGCAGGCCATCGGGATCTTGTCGCTCGGCGACCTGGCGCTCGAGCACGACGAACGGTCCGCCCTGGCCGACGTCAGCGCCGCTCCGCCGAACGTCTGAGCGTATCGGTGGCCGGCACCGCTGGTTCCGGCTGAGGCTTGAGGGTCGGCCGGGCCCGCGGGCAGCGGCGCGTCTCCTCCGCGTACGGCAGGGCGCCGAAGACGGCGAAGGCGCCGAGCAGCGCCGCCGCTTGATCGGGTGGACGGAGCTTCATCCGAGGTCCTTCCTCGCCTTGCCCGAGCGGGATCCGGCGTCGCTCATGCGGTCGGTTCGAGGACGACCTTGGTCCAGCCCGGCAGCGCGCGGTCGAAGGCCTCGTAGGCCGCCAGCGCCGACGGCAGCGGTTCTTGCTGGCTGAGGATCGTGGTCGGGTCGGCGGACCCGGTGGCGATCCTGCTGAGCAGCCCCGGCACGTACCTGCGGTGATTGCAGTTGCCGGCCTGAATGGTCAGGTTGCGGTTCATCGCGGCGCCGAGCGGGAAACTCGTATGCTGCGGCGGGTAGACGCCCACGATGCCGATCGTGCCGGCCTTGGCGACCATCTCGACGGCCCAGCGCAGCGCCTGGCTGGGGGCGTCGCCCGGCACCCACTGCGAACCTTGGATGTTGGTCTCGGGGGCCGCCTGCTCGCGTTCCCGCTCGAACTCGGCGGCGACCGCGTCGCCGACCTGATGCGCCGCCGGTCCGCCCACGGGCCGCCGCGCGTCGACGCCCACCGCTTCGATCACCCGGTCCGGGCCGATACCGCCGGTGAGCTCTTCGACCACCTTGACGGGGTCTTCGGCGTTGAAGTCGATGGTCTCGGCGTTTTGCAATTTGGCGGTCTCCAGCCGATCGGCGTTGCCGTCGACGATGAGGACCCGCCCGGCTCCTTGGAGCCGGGCCGACAGCACCGCCAGCTGCCCGACCGGGCCGGCGCCGAGCACCACCACGACATCGCCGCTGCCGACCTCGGCCAGCCGCGCCCCGAACCACGCGGTGGGGAAGATGTCGCTGACCATCAGCGCCTGTTCGTCGCTCACCCCGGGCGGGATCGCCACGAGGTTGGTGTGTGCGAACGGCACCCGGGCGTACTCGGCCTGCAGCCCGTCGAAGGGGCCGGTCGACTCAGGACCGCCGTAGAAGGCGGTTCCGGCGTCACGGCCGTTGGGGTTGGCCATGTCGCACTGGGCGTAGTAGCCCGCCCGGCAGTACACGCACCGCCCACAGCCGATCGTGGAGGGGATGACGACCCTGTCGCCGACGGAGAAGTTCCTTACCTCGGGCCCGAGCGCCTCGACGGTGCCGACCGCCTCGTGACCCAAGATCGTGCCAGGCCGCATTCCCGGCATCGAGCCGCGCACGAAGTGGAGGTCGGTGCCGCAGATCGCGCTCGCGGTGATCCGTACGATCGCGTCCGCCGGCTCGTCCAAGGTGGGTTCCGGCACGTCGTCCAGGCTGATGTCCCCCACGCCGTGCCAGACAACGGCCTTCATCGCGAGACTCCCTTCTCCGGATGCCGATGCTGGATGCTCCCCCTTCCCGCCAGAGCCCGGTCGACACCCTGCGGCGGCCGGTCCGGCGCGACCCTCCCAAACCATGAACTCGGTTTTGCCGCTTTTTGCCGGGGCAGAGGCGTGGGTTACAGATTCAGAACGGAGGAAGTCATGTCTCCCGGAATCATCGCCCTGATCGTCGTCGCGATCATCGCGCTGGCGCTCGTGGGCCTTGTCTTCGCCCGGCCCCAGCTACAACGCCAACGGCTGCGGATGCGGTTCGGCGACGAATACGACCATGCCGTACGGGCGCACCAAAGCCACGCGGAGGCCGAGCGCGAGCTGCTGGCTCGTGAGGAGCGGCACCGGAAGCTGAACCTGCGTCCGCTCGAACCGGAGGCGCGCGAGCGCTACCAGGCGGAGTGGACGGCCATCCAGGAACGCTTCGTCGACGACCCGCGCGCCGCCGCGGGCGAGGCCGAACGGCTGATCACGTCGATCATGAGGGACCAGGGATACCCGGACGAGGGCCACGACCAGCGGCTCGCCGACCTTTCCGTCGGACGCACGCGCGCGGTCGGCCACTATCGCATGGCCCGCGACATCGGTTCGCGCGCCGTCGCCGACGGCGTCTCAACCGAGGATCTGCGGCAGGCGCTGATGCACTATCGCGCCGTGTTCGACGACCTGCTCGACGGACGGTCCATCGGACGTACCGGCGGACATTCGGGCGGGCGTTCGGGCGGACTGCTCGGCGGCTGGAGCCGCGCCGCCGGCCGTGAGCACGACGACGCCCGGACCGAAAAGGTAGGTGGTCGGTGATGGCGGCCGCACAACCCGGCCGGGAGCCCACAGAGTCCAAGCAGTGGCCGGGCCCGCCGCCGGCGGCGGAACGCAAGGCCGAGGAGGTCGAAGACGATTTCGCCCACGCCGGCTCGCCGGCCGCCCGCGGCGCGCCGGAGAACGCGAACCCCGAGAACGCGACCCCCGAGAACGCCGCACCAGAGCCGGCCGCTCCCGGTACGGCCGATGGATCGTCGACGCTGCTGGAGCCCGGCCACGCCGAGGAGCTACGGCGGCGCTGGGACGCCATCAAGGCGTCGTTCGTCGACGATCCCGGGGAGGCGGTCCGGCGCGCCGAGCAACTGGCCGAGGAGGTCGCGGCCGAGGTCGCGCGCACGGTGGACGCCCGCCGGCGCGATCTGATCGAGCGCCGCGAAGGCATCGGCGACCGGGACGACAAGGCCAACACCGAGCGGCTGCGCGTCGTGCTGCACGGCTACCGGGGCGTGCTCGATCCGGTGCTGCGGCGGTGACCCAAGGCGAGCGTCCGGCCGACCGCGGGACGGGCACCGGTTTGCCGCCCGTCCCGCGGGCATTAGATGGTCGCCCGACAGAAAAGGAGATCCGCGATGATGATTGTCATCGCCGTGCTACTGCTTGCGCTTATTTTGGGCGGTCTCGGATTCGTCGTGAAAGCGCTGTGGATCGCCGCGCTCATCGTCTTGGTGCTGTGGCTGCTGGGTTTCGTGTTCCGCGCCGGCGGTACCGTCGGCGGACCTCGCCGGCGCTGGTATCGCTGGTAGCACACCCATCGGGCGGACGTGCGGCGAATGAGCCGCCGTTCGCCGGGTAGGGCCGCCCTTGGCAACGAAAAAACACGCATCAAGGAGCGAAAAAATGGCGACTAAAGTGCGCGATATCATGACCGGCTCGCCGACCTCTGTGTCGCCCGACCTCGACCTCGCGACAGTGGCGCGGACGATGCGCGATGAGGACATCGGCAACGTCCTCGTGGTCGACGGCGAGGAACTGCAGGGCGTCGTCACCGACCGCGACCTCGTCGTCCGCGGCATCGCCAGCGGCCTCGACCCAAGCACCACCAAGGTCGGTGGCATCTGCAGCAGCGTGACCGTGTCCATCGGCCCCGACGACGACCTCGACAAGGCGGTCCAGCTCATGCGCGAGCGCGCCGTACGCCGGCTGCCGGTGCTCGAGAACGGTCATGCCATCGGCATCATCTCGCTCGGCGACCTGGCGCTCGAAAAGGACGCCCGCTCGGCGTTGGCCGACATCAGCGCGGCCCGGCCCAACCAGTGAACGCGGGCGCCGCGCCGGCAGCGGCGCCCCGCACCGAACAGTCGAACTGAACATCGTCGCCGGGCGTTGACCCGGCGCGCACCCTCCGCGCCGCCGGACCGAGTCTCGGTCGAGGCGGCGCGCCGATCGCCGGGGTGCGCCGACCGGCGCCGTGTTTCAAGCACGTGGCTCGGGAAGATGAGGCCTGACCGGCCCGGCGACGGCCGGGTACGGATCGTGCAGAAGGGAGTCGCAGATGCCGAGCCGGCCTGGGCCAGAGCCCGGCGGCGATGCCGCTGAACAGCAGGAAAAGACGGCCTCCGAGCTGGCTGATCGCGCCGCGGAATCCGTGGACCGTCGCTACGACGCGACCAAGGAGATCCATCACGACGAGCGCGCCCGTACGGGGACCGGCAAGCAGGCGCCGGAGGAGGACAGGGGCGACGACGAGGGAGCCGCATAGGCAGCGGATGTCCGCGCGGATGTCCTCATGTCCCGCCGAATGTCTCGCCGGCGCCCCCGGGCCCGCCCCCGGGCCGGGACCGTCGGCGGGATCAGTGCTCGGCGAGCAACTTGCCGCGCAGCCGCTCCAGGCTGCGGCTGAGCAGCCGGGAGACGTGCATCTGTGAGATGCCGATCTCTTCTCCGATCTGCGACTGGGTCTTGTTGCCAAAAAACCGCAGCAGCAGGATTTTCCGCTCCCGTTCCGGCAATTCGTCGATGAGCGGCCGCAGCGCGTGGCCGTCCACCATCAGGTCGAGCTCGGGGTCGGCGGCGCCGACGCAGTCGCCCAGCGTCTGGGCGTCGGGCTCGTCGGAGGCCGGCGCGTCGAGCGAGACCGGCCGATAAGAGTCCCAGGCGGCGATGACCTCGACCGTCTCGTCGATGGTGAGGCCCATCTGCTCGGCGATCTGGGCCGTGGTCGGGCTTTTTCCGTGCTTGCGGACGAACTCCTGCACCGCCGGCGTCAGCGCCAGGCTGAGCTCCTGCAGCCGCCGCGGCATGTGCACGCCCCACGTACGATCACGGAAGTGCCGCTTAACCTCACCGGTCATCATCGGCGCCGCGTAGGCGACGAAGTTCTCGCCGAGCTCGGGGTCCCATCGGTTGATCGCCTTGATCAGCCCGACGAACGCGGCCTGTTCGATGTCTTCCAGCGGCTCGCCGCGGTGCGCGTAGCGGCGCGCGATGCTCCGGGCCATCGGCGTGTGCTCATCGACGATCTGCGAGCGGATGCGCTCTCTGCGAGGGTCGTCCTCGGGCAGCTCGGACAGTTCGGCGAGCAGCGCCTCGACCCGGCCGCGCCGGCCGCGCTCCGGTCGGCGCGGTCGGTGTCGCGTCACGGTCGTTGTTTCGTTGGACATGAGGGGGCTTCCTCGAGGGGGGCGTTCGGTACGTGTGGTGGTCATACCTCGGCTTCCTCGGCCCGCGGCGGCGGGCCGGTCACGGACTCCTCCACGTCCCGAACCACCGCCTCGTCCGGGACCTGTTCGATGCGGTCACAGATCGTCAGCCGTTCGTCGAGGCCCGTGATGTCGAGGATCCGCAGGACGGCCGCGCGGGGTGCGACCAGGATCAGCCGCCCGCCCGCAGCCCGCGCCTTGTCGTGGTATTCGACCAGGATGGACAGGCCGGTCGAGTCGATGAACGTCAAGTCGGTCAGGTCGAGCGCGACGCGGCCCGCGTTCCGCTCACAGGCCGTTCGCAGCCGGTCCCGCAGCCCGGAGGCGCCGGCGAGATCGAGCTCGCCGCGCAACGCCACCACGGCATGCCCTCCGTATTGGCGGGTCGAGATTTCCAGGAGTTGCACCAGCACGTCCTTTCCGCACGTGATGGAGCGACCAGGGGCGTCCCCCGGCCGCCCCGGCCGCTTCCCATAGATCAGTCACCGTGTAAGAGAGCACTAAACGACCCGCTCTCAATCGCTTCCGGCGGCGCTAGGCCGGCTCGCGCAACCGTGGCAGGACCTCCTGTCCATAGAAGTCGAAGAACGCCTGCTGGTCCGGGCCGATCTGGTTGACGTACACCTCGTCGTAGCCCGCCTCGATGTATGACCTGACCGCCTTCAGGTGCGTGTCGACCTCGGGCCCACACGGGATGGACTCGGCCACCATGTCCTCGGTGACCAGCTCGGCCAGCTGGGCGAAGTGGCGCGGCAGCGGCAGCAGCTGGCCGGCCTCACCGGGGATCAGCGCGTTGGGCCACAGCCGGTGGACCGTCTTGACCGCCTGCCTTCGGTCGGTGCCGTAGCAGACCTTGACCGCGCCCTGGCTCGGCCGGCCCTCGCCGCCCGAGACCCGGAACGTCCGGACGAGGTCGCCGTCGGACGTGGTGCTGATGAAGCCGTCGGCGATCCGCCCGGCCAGCGACGCCGCCACCGGGCCGAACCCCGACATGTAGATCGGCGGCGGCACGTCCGGCAGCGTGTAGATGCGGGCGGTGTCGACGTCGTAGTGATCGCCATGATGGGTGACGAGCTCGCCCTTCCAGAGCCGCCGGATGAGGCCGACAGCCTCTTCGAGCATCTCGAGCCGTTCGGCGGCGGGTGGCCACCGCGACTCGAGGATGTGCTCGTTCAGCGGCTCGCCGGTGCCGACGCCCAGCCGGAACCGGCCGTCCAGCATGACCTGGGCGGTGGCCGCGGCTTGGGCGATGATCGCCGGGTGGATGCGGACCAGTGGGCAGGTCACGGCGGTCGTGATCGGGAGGGAGGTGGTTTGCGACAACGCGCCGATGACCGTCCAGACGAACGAACTTTCGCCCTGCTCGTCCAGCCAGGGATGGAAGTGATCAGAGATCCACAGCGCCTCGAACCCCGCCTGCTCGGCCAGCCGCGCCTGCCGGACCAGTTCGGCGGGTGAATGTTCCTCGCTGGCGAGGAAGTAGCCGAACGTCGTCACCGGACAACACCTCCTTCATCGGTTCGTCATGATTGGCCTACCCGGCCGAAATCCGGCAAACATGGCGTCGGCCGGGCACGCAGACCACGTTTGGGCACCTATCACCGGGAATGCCGTGCACAACGGACCGGCCCGGGACCGTCGGGCCGGCAAGCACGAAGTGGGCGGCGGTATGGCCGGCGAGGCGGCTCGCAACGTGGCGCGAAAGCTGATCGACGCGCACCTGGTGGCCGGTGCACCGGTGCCGGGCGCGGAGATCGGCCTGCGGATCGACCAGACGCTGACCCAGGACGCGACCGGCACCTTGGTCATGCTCGAGCTAGCGGCGATGGGCCTGGACCGGGTCGAGACCGACCTCAGCGTCCAGTACGTCGACCACAACCTGTTGCAGGCCGACGCCAAGAACGCCGAAGACCACCTGTTCCTGCGATCGGCCTGCCGGCGGTTCGGCCTATGGTTCTCCAAGCCGGGCAACGGCGTGTCGCATCCCACGCACATGCGGCGTTTCGGCGTGCCGGGGGCGAGCCTCGCCGGGTCCGACTCGCACACCTGCGCGGCCGGCTCGCTGGGCATGCTGGCCATCGGCGTGGGCGGTATCGACGTCGCGATGGCGATGGCGGGCCGCCCGCTCTCCATCACGATGCCCGAGATCTGGGGCGTCCGGCTGACCGGGGAGCCGCCGCCGTGGGTCTCGGCCAAGGACGTGATCCTCGAACTGCTGCGCCGGCACGGCGTGAGCGGCGGGACGGGCCGTGTCATCGAATACCACGGGCCGGGCCTGGCGAGCCTCGGCGCGATGGACCGGCACGTCATCGCCAACATGGGCGCCGAGCTTGGCGCGACCACCTCGGTCTTCCCCGCAGACGCGGCCGTACGGGAGTTCCTGCGGTCGGTGGGCCGCGAGAAGGACTACACGCCGGTCACGGCCGACCCGGACGCGACGTACGACGTCACGGACGAGATCGACCTGTCGCGCCTCGAGCCGTTGATCGCCGCGCCGTCGTCGCCGGGCAACGTCGTGCCGGTCAGGGAGGTGGCCGGCACGCCGGTCAGTCAGGTGGTGGTCGGCTCGTCGGCCAACCCGGGGCTGCGCGACTTCGCGATCGTCGCGGCGATCGTCAAGGGTCGGCAGGCCGCCGACGCGGTCAGCTTCGACATCAACCCGACCTCGCGGGAGATCCTGGTCGACCTCACCGAGATGGGCGCCGTGCTCGACCTCGTCACCGCCGGCGCCCGAATCCATCAGGCGGGCTGTCTGGGCTGCATCGGCGTCGGGCAGGCGCCGGCCCGCGGGCGCAACTCGTTGCGCACGTTCCCGCGCAACTTCCCCGGCCGATCCGGCACCGAGGAGGACGCCGTCTGGCTGTGCTCGCCGGAGACCGCGGCGGCGGCGGCGCTCACCGGGGAGATCACCGATCCGCGCGACCTCGGCGTACCCTACCCGGACCCTCGCCTGCCGAGCCGCTCGGCGGTGATCCACGGGATGTTGATGCCGCCCGCGCCCGACCCGGACGCGGAGCTGGTCAAAGGCCCGAACATCGCCTCGCTCCCGGACTTCGAGCCACCACCCGGGCACGTCGACGGCCCGGTGCTGCTCAAGGTCGGCGACGACGTGTCCACCGACGAGATCTCTCCCGGCGGCGCTCGGGCGCTGCCGCTGCGGTCCAACATCCCGCGCCTGGCCGAGTTCACCTTCGTCCGGGTGGACGAGGGATATCCGGCGCGCGCGGCCGAGACGGGCGAGCACGTGATCGTCGCCGGCGCCAACTACGGGCAGGGCTCCTCGCGCGAGCACGCCGCCATCACCACCCGCTACCTCGGGGTACGGGCCGTGCTCGCCCGGTCCTTCGCCCGCATCCATCGCCAGAACCTCATCAACTTCGGCGTGCTGCCGCTGCGGTTCGCCGACCCGGGTGACTACGAGCGGATCGAGCAGGGCGACATCCTCGTGTTCGACACCAAGACCTCCGACGAGTCCGGCGAGATCGAGGAGATCATCGTGCGCAACCGGACGAAGCGCGAGGACTACCGGTTGCGGCACGGCCTGTCACCCCGGCAGGCCGACATCCTGCGCGCCGGCGGCCTCATCCCCAAAATCAAACGAGAGCGGTCCATAAAGCGCGTTTAGCCGCCGCGCCCAGGGCACTCTCAGGGGAGCCAACTCGCCCGGGCCGGAGGGTCCGGCCTGGCAGGAGGTGTCCTAGATGCTGACAGTTCTGTGGTACATCGTGATCGGCGCCCTCGTCGGGGCGCTGGCCCGACTGGTGGTGCCGGGCAAAAACCCAATCGGCGTCCTGCTGACGATCCTCGTCGGCGTGGCCGGCGCCATCGTCGGCGGTGTGATCGCCTCGGCGCTCGGCGCCGGCGACGTGATCGCCTTCGTCTTGGCGATCGTCATCGCCGCCATCGGCGTCGCGCTGCTCACCGGCGCCCGCGGCGGCCGTTCGGGCGGCCGGTGGGCCGGCTGGCGCGGCCGGCGGGGCGTCATGTGATCATGTGATCATGTGACGAACACAATCACCAGGAAGGGCCCGCGGCGTCCACCGCCGCGGGCCCTTCCGTCGCCTCGCTCGCCCCCGACGAGCGACGAGGCCGGCGCCCAAAGCCGGTCAGTCCGGCTGGAAGACGGCGTCAGTCCGGCTGGAAGACGGCGTCAGTCCGGCTGGAAGACGGCGAGGGCGGCGGGATGCTTGGTGATGGTGACCGGCGGGGCGACCGTCCTGGTCTCGCCGTCGGTCGCCAGCCACAGCGGCTCGTCGGCGTCCAGCCGCACCGCGGAGGTACGCCAGGCCCGGTAACCCCGCGCGACGCGCAGATGGCCCAGGAGCAGCCCGGCAAGTCCGCGGATCTTGCCACCGCCGTGACCCATCAGCACAAGCCGGACGTCGAGCCGGCCGTCGGCGAGCCGGGACCGCCAGGTGGGCAGCGCCCCCCAGGAGTCGTAGCGGCAGTTGCCGATGAAGCCGACCCATACGCGTCGCCGGCGCCCGTCCACGTTGACCTCGACGGGCGCCGCGCGTCGCAGCGTGCGATAGCCGGCGACGGCGAGCGCGGGCCAGGTGCCCATCCGGCGGCGCAGGCGGTCACGCCGCTGCGCGAGCAGGGTGTAGGCGCCGAACGTCGCGGTGTTGAGGAAGACCCGCTCCGGCGCACCGCCTTCGATGACCCGGCCGACGTCGACGTGGACCACGCGGCCTGACCGGTAGGCGGTCACGGCGTCGGCCACCGACTCGATGCCGAGGGCGCGGGCGAAGTGGTCGAGCGTGCCGCCCGGGATGGTCAGCAGCGGCAGGGCGTGCCGCAGCGCCGCCTTGGCACCGGCGTTCACCGTGCCGTCGCCGCCGGCCACGGCGAGGACCTTCGCCCCGCGCACGGCGTCGTCGAGGACCGCGTCCAGGTCGGCGCCGTCGGCCACTTCAACGATCTTGGCCTCGGGCAGTTCGGCGCGCAGTATGTACGCGATCGGCTCGGTGCCGGCCGCTCCCGTGTTGACGACAGCCACGAGGCCGGTTCCCACGCTTTCCGGGTCGCCGGGACGCGTGACCGGCACGGCGCCGGCCGGCCGGTAGCGATGCGGCCAGATCACCCTGGTCAACAGCCCGGCCACGCTGCCGAACGCCGCCCCGGCGAGCACGTCGCCGGGGTAGTGGGCGCCCGTATAGACGCGGGAGACGCCCACCCCGACCGCCAGGCCGGCGACGGGCAGCGCGACATAGGCGGGCGCCTCCAAGGCCACGCCGGTGGCGAACGCGGCGGCCGAGGCGGAATGCCCCGACGGGAAGGCGGGCGAGGTGGGCAACCGCCAGCGGATGCGGATCGGCGGAACCAGATCGACACGCGGTCTGGACCGGCGGAACAGCTGTTTGCCCACCACGTTGATCAGCGGGCTGGCGATCCCGATGGCGACCACGCCGCGCAATGCGCCGCGGCGCAGCCGCATCCGGCCGCTGACCGCCATCCCGCCGGCGATGCCCCACCACAGGACCGAGCGATCCGCGGTCTTGGACAGCGGGGGCAGGACGCGTTCGAGGCCGGGTAGCCGCGCCGCGGCCACGGCGTCGAACAGCATCTGGTCGAACACGCCGACCCGGCGCCACCACCTGGGGCCCCGGTCGGCTGCCGCTTCTACGTCAGCCAAGCCTGTCGTCCATGTGCCGGCCAGGGACATGGTGCGGCTCCACGATTTCCCTTCGAGTGTGGACATGCGGCGGCGTCTCGTCCGGGTACGCCATGTACGCCGGCTCCTCGTCAACGACCTCGGCCGCACGGCGGCGCCGTGGCCTGACGTAGGAGAAGGTGATAATCATTCCGACGACGCCCACGCCCATGAGGATCCAGCCGATCATCTGGACGTCGATCCCGGAAAGCGAGAAACGCGTCGCGAACGCGAGGATCGCGCCGATGGCGATAAACGCAAGACTGGCACCGAAACCCATTGTCATGACCTCCAAGTCTGAATCGGTGGTGCCAACTGTCAGGTGTTACCCGCCCGAAATCCGAACATGCGGGCGCACGCGATCCGTAACGCGTTCCTCTCTTTTTCGCGGGTAGGCAGCCCCGCGTGAATCGGTCCACACGTCGCACCGTCGTGGTCGCCGGCCTGGCCAACATCGCCATCGCCGTCACCAAGCTCGCCGCGGGGATAACGGTCGGCTCAGCCGCCATGCTGGCCGAGGCGGCCCACTCACTGGCCGACACCCTCAACCAGGGCTTCTTGCTGACCTCCCTGCATCGCAGCGACCGGCCGGCCGACCGGGCGCACCCGTTCGGGTACGGCAAGGAGCGCTACTTTTGGTCGTTGCTCGCGGCCGTGGGGATCTTCGTCGCCGGCGCCGGGTTCTCGGTGTTCGAGGGCGTGCTCGCGATGCGCCACAGCGGCGAGACCGGCAGCCCCGCGGTGGCCTACCTGGTGCTGGCGGTCGCGTTCGTCGCCGAGGGCACGGCGCTCACCAGGGCCGTCTACCAGGTGCGCCGCGAGGCGGCCGGCCGGCGCCGGTCGATGCGCGAGCAGGTACGGCGCAGCCCTGACACCACGGTGCGGACCGCCCTGTTCGAGGACATCAGCGCCTTGATCGGGCTGACTATCGCCGCGACCGGGTTGACGTTGCGCGAGCTCACCGGCTCACCGGTGTGGGACGGCGCGGCCTCCATCTTGATCGGCCTGCTGTTGGTGGCGCTGGCCTACAGTCTCGGCCGCACCAGCATGCACATGCTCATCGGCCAGGCCGCCCAGCCGGAGGAACAGCACCTCATCACCAAGGAGATCGAGGCCACGCCCGGCATCGATCGAGTGCTGGACCTGCTGACCATGCAGCTTGGTCCCGAGGAAATCATCGCCTGCGCGAAGGTCGCCTTCACCGACGACATCAGCGCCGACCACGCCGAAGACCTCGCCGACGACATCGACCGGCGGCTGCGGGAACGGCTGCCCACCGTCCGGCACGTCTTCCTCGACCCCACGCAACTGTCCCGCTCGTAGTGAGGACGTCGCACGCGACATCGCGCCAGCCCGCCGTGCCGCCGTGGCCCCTGACGCCCTCTGACGTCTTGTTTGGTCCGGTCTGTCGCGGGGACCCGGCCTCATATGGGAACCGATATGGACAACGCCATGCTGGCCGAGCTGGGCCGGCAGTTGCGGGTCGACGCGGTGCGCGCCTCCGGTGCCGCCGGCTCGGGCCACCCTACGTCGTCGATGTCCGCGGCCGACCTGATGGCCGTACTGATCACGCGGCACCTGCGCTACGACTTCGCCCGCCCGGACGATCCGCGTGGCGATCACCTGATCTTCTCCAAGGGGCACGCCTCGCCGCTGTTGTATGCGATCTACAAGGCCGTCGGCGCCATCGACGACGACGAGTTGCTCGGTTTCCGCACCGACGGCAGCCGGCTCGAAGGCCACCCGACTCCGCGCCTGCCATGGGTCGACGTGGCGACCGGCTCGCTGGGCCAGGGGCTGCCCATCGGCGCCGGGGTGGCGACTGCCGGCCGGCGCTTCGATCGGCATCCCTACCACGTCTGGGTGCTGTGCGGCGACAGCGAACTGGCGGAGGGCTCGATGTGGGAGGCGTTCGAGTACGCCGGGCACGAGCGGCTCGGCAACCTCACCGCGATCGTCGACGTGAACCGGCTCGGCCAGCGCGGGCCCACCCGGCACGGTTGGAACCTGGGCGCCCACGCGCGCCGGATCGCCGCCTTCGGCTGGGAGGTCGTGGAGATCGACGGGCACGATCTTCCGGCCATCGACAAGGCCTACGCGCACGCGACCGCCGATCCGATGCGGCCTGTCGCGATCTTGGCGAGGACGCGCAAGGGCCGGGGCGTGGCGGCGGTCGAGGACGTCGACGGCAAGCACGGCAAGCCGCTGCCGGACGTGGATGAGGCGGTGGCCGAGCTCGGCGAGCCGGCCGGCGAGCCGTCGTCCCCGCCCCGTGGCGCGCGTCCCGGGCCGCCGCGGCTGCCGTCGTATGAGCCGAGGTCGTCCATCGCGACCAGGACCGCCTTCGGCGAGGCGCTGCGGGCGATGGGCGCGGCGCGGCCCGACGTGATCGTGCTCGACGGAGAGGTGAGCGACTCAACGCGCACCGGCCTGTTCGCCGAGGAGTACCCCGACCGGTTCGTCGAGTGCTACATCGCCGAGCAGCAGATGATCGCGACGGCGGTCGGTCTCGCGGGGCGCGGCTGGACGCCGTACGCCGCGACGTTCGCCGCCTTCCTCAGCAGGGCCTACGACTTCATCCGGATGGCGTCCATCAGCGGCATCGACCTCAACCTCGCCGGCTCCCACGCCGGCGTCTCGATCGGCCAGGACGGGCCGTCGCAGATGGGCCTGGAGGACATCGCCGCGCTGCGCGCCGTCCACGGCAGCACGGTGCTGTACCCGTGCGACGGCAACAGCGCCGCCGCGCTCACCGCGGCGATGGCCGGACACCCGGGGATCAGCTACCTGCGGACCACCCGGGACGACACCGAGGTGCTCTACGCGGCCGAGGAGACGTTCGAGATCGGCGGCAGCAAGACCGTGCGCGGCTCCCCCGACGACGAAGTCACAATCGTCGCCGCCGGCATCACCGTGCACGAGGCGCTGCGCGCCGCCGACAAGCTCATGGGCGACCGCATCGCCACGAGGGTCATCGACGCCTACTCGATCAAGCCGATCGACGCGGACACCCTGCTCGCCGCGGCGGCGGCCACGGGCCGGATCGTCACCGTCGAAGACCATCGGCCCGAGGGCGGCCTCGGTGAGGCAGTCCAGTCCGCCGTTTGCGCCGCCGACTCGCCCGTCCGCCTCGCCAGGCTGGCCGTCGGCTCCATGCCCGCGTCGGCGACGCGCGACCAGCAGCTGCGCAACGCGGGCATCGACGCGGACGCCATCGCCGCCTCCGCCCGGCGGCTGACCAGCCTGTAGGGGGGCGCCGCCGGCCGCATGAAGGCGCCCGAACCGGACATGGTTCCGCAGAGGAGGTGGATCACTATGGCGAAGGAACTCGTTCCCACGTTGCTTCGGGAGGCCGGGCGCACCTATGCCGACGAGGCCGGCATCAAGCTCAAGGACCAGCCGGCGCCGTTGTTTCGGCTGCTGGTGCTCGCGAACCTGCTGAGCACCCGCATCAACTCCTCGATCGCGGTCGCCGCGGCCCGCGAGCTGTTCGCGGCCGGCGGCGGCACGGCGGCCGGGATGGCCAAGCTGAGCTGGCAGGACCGGGTCGACGCACTCGGTAGAGGCCACTACGTGCGCTATGACGAGAGCACCTCGACCCGGCTGGGCCGGATGGCGCAGCAGGTCATCGACGACTATGGCGGTGACCTGCGCAAGCTCGCCAAGGCGGCGGGCGGCGACCCCGCCCGGCTGCGCGAGCAGCTGCAGCGCTTCCCCGGGGTCGGCCCGACCGGCGCGGACATCTTCTGCCGCGAGGTCCAGGCCGTGTGGACGTGGCTGGCTCCCTACCTGGACAAGGTGACCATCGACGGCGCGCGCCGCGTCGGCCTGCCCACGTCCGCCGACAAACTCGCCGGCACCGTCCGGCGCGGCGACCTCGACCGGTTCGCCGCCGCGCTCACCCGCGTCGCCCGCGACAAAAAGCTCGCCGACAAGGTCACCGCGGCCGCCACGTGAGGCCCCCGGCCGGCCCGCCCGGGTCAGGCGCGTCCGGCGAGCGACAACCCCAAAAGGAGAACGTTGTGACCGACAGCGAACAGGCCGACGTCGAACTCTTGTGGCAGGAGTTTCACGCGACCGTCAACATGACATCGGAGGAGCTGCGGACCTGGCTGCTCACCGACGCGTCCGGCGAGACGGCCATGCCCGCCGATCCCCGTCTTGAGCTGCCAGATCTCGGTACGAAGGTGGTGCGGCTGCTGCGCAAGCGCAAGGTCGACCTCACGCCCGACGACCTCGCCGTGATGGAACGGGTGGCCGACTACGTGGCCGAGCGCAAGGCGAACCCGCCCGCCGACGGCGAGCGGGACGACGAGTGGCGGCACTCGCTGATGAACGTCGGACACGATCCGCTCAAGCCCGGCTGAGCCACGTCGAAGCGCGAAAGACCCCGGGCGGCGGGCGCACCCCCAACGCTCCGCGCCGCCCGGGGCCTGGTCTCGCTCCGGCCGGTGTCAACGGCCGGTCACGGGGACGGACGGGTCACGGGGACGGACGGGTCACGGGGACGGACGGGCGCCGGCGTCCCTGGCCGCCCGCGCGCCCTCCCGCATCCGCTCCGGAGCGACCTCCCGGTCCGGATGCCGCCGCAGGTATTCCTCTTCCATCAGCGTCATCCGGTGGGTGTGCTCGTCGAGCGCCTGGTCGGCCGCATGGCGCAGCGCGTCCATGCGGGTGTCGTACAGGTGCCCGAGCTCGCGCATCAGGTCCTCTTCGCTCAGCTCGGCCGGATCCACTCCGCGGTCGGCTTCCAAGCTCATCGGTCCCCTTCCTCTAGCGGCTTCCTCTATCAGCGGAACAGCTCTTGGGCCTTGGTCTTGAGGCCCTTCTTGACGACGCCGACCCGGTCGGGATCGCCCTTGATGACGGCTTCGGCCGCGTCCTTGAGCTGCTCGAACTCGGCGTGCGGCGGAATCGGCGGAATGTCGGGGTCGCAGCGCACATCGAGCACGACGGGCCGGTCCGCGCCCAGCGCCTGGTCCCAGGCCAGGCCGATGTTCTCCGGCGCGTCGACCGTGATGGCCTCGAGGCCGATCGACCGCGCGAACTCCGCGTACGGCACCTCGGGCAGGTTCTGCGACTCCTCGAACTTCGGGGCGCCGCCCATCGCCCGCAGCTCCCAGGTGACCTGGTTGAGGTCGTTGTTGTG